>DASUTR010000543.1:0-15093 GCA_036374535.1 Polyangiaceae bacterium | reverse complement strand
AGGCGAGCAACGCGAACGGCGCGGCGTCGTGGGACGCGACGCTCACGCTCGGCTTCCCTCCGGCCGTCGCGCCCGCGACGACGGGCTGGCTGCAAAAGGTCGCCACCTGGCGGCAATCGGGAAGCACCTGGGCCATCACTTTCAGAGTCGATCTCACGCAGTTCGGCTACGCACTTCCCATCACGGCGAACATCCCGATTTTCCTCGGGTCACGCCACACGCCGTCGGTGGGCAGCGCGGTGCCGCTGCCGAACATCACCACGGACACGGTCGCTGCCGGCGAAAGCATCGTCCCCGGCAACAAAGTGAACTGGACGACGTACACCCCGCCTACGGCGCCCGGTGGATGTCCTGCGGGCGTCACCATCTCGCCGTCGAACGTCGGCGTGTGGAACGGCGCGAGTCTCACGGGCTCGGTCGGCATCTGCCCGGGCTCGGCGGGCTGTCCCGGCAGAACGCATACGTTTCGCGCTCAGCCGCAGAACGTGCCCGACGGCAAAGTCGTGCGCACGAAGATGCGCCTCGCGAACTTCGGCTCGGTCATCGGGGATTGGCCGAACGCGGATTGGGAGGTGATTCCCGGCTCCGGCGATCCGCTGGTCGACGCGACGCCGGCGACGGGTTGGACCTTCACGGCGGGCTCGGGCGGCGTCGCGACCGCGGATTTCCTGTGCGGCATCGTCGGCGGCGCGCAGTACTGCCCGGTACTCAGCAACGTTCCGGCGCAGCCCGACCAATGCCTGCTGGTCGAGCTCGGCAATCCGCCGGCGACGAACGAGCTCAAGTTCCAGCACAAAGCCGTCTACCGAAACCTCTGGTTTACGACGCTCTCGACCGTCACCAAGCCGGCTCGCATCAGCATCAAGGGTCTCCAGAAGTCGACCGGCGTTCCCATGGATCGCGACGTGTACTTGTACGTGCAGACCGCGAACATGCCGGCGCACTCGGACACGCCGATGACGCTTCCCCAGCGCACCATGGCCGTCGTGCGGCGCTACGCGGAGAACCGCCCCCCCCAGCCGCCGTATCAAGACCCGAAAGGCGGAAAGAATCCGCCGAAGGGCGACCTGACGCGCAAGCCGCCTTTCGTCTTGCCGCAGAACTTCGCGCCGATCTCCCACGCGGCCATCGCCCATGTCCCCGATGTCGGCGCCGCGCAGAACCCACTTGCCGTGCCGACGCTCTCCGACGATCAGGCGCTCGGACTCGTGTGGCCCACGTACAAGGTCCACGTCTATTACGACTCCGGCAAGAAGGTCACGATGGGCGGCGTCGAGCGCATCGTGATGGTGCCGATGGTGCCGTTCGGCTTCTATTTGAACCACGTGGGCACGTTCTACGGATTTTCCCACGCGCTCACGGGACTCGACGGCGTCGAGCTCGTTCCCGTCGCTCCGAATTGGTACAAGGTGAGGATCAAGAACGAGGGCGCCATTCGCGTACAGACGTCCATCACGGCGGAGGAGCGCATGCGGAGCAGCAGCCCTCCGTGCCCGACCTGCGTGGACCCCTGCAAGAACTGCAAGGTGCATCACGGGGGCAATTGCCACTGCCGCGTCGTCGGCGGTTCGTCGCCGCGCGGTTTCGAGTGGGTGTTCGGCGGGCTCGCCGCGGTGGTCGCGGCTTCCCTCGTGCGGCGCCGCAGGCGGCGGCGCGAGGACTAATCCTAAGCCGGCGAGTCTCCGGCGATCGGAATCGACCGGTCGCCGGGATTTCTGCGCGCTATGACTCTACGAGCGAGCGGGGGCGGGTGAGGCCAGCCGGCACCAGACGCGCACGACGAGCGTGCCCTGAACGGTCCACGGGGTCACGTCGACGCGGTCGACGGCGTCCATCGACGGCGTGGGCAGGCGCGACAGGAGGTTCTCGGCGACGAACTGCCGGCGTAGCGCGTCGCTCGAGAGCTTCGCCGCTTCGATGCCGCGGACGACGTACGTCATCATCTCGAAGATTTCGACGCCGCTCGTCGCGGGTGTGGACGCTCGGGCGGTGGGGCGCGGCGCCGTGCTCGGCGTCTTCGCGCCGGGTGCGTTCGAAACGCGATCGCCGTAGGGCAGCGTCGTCTGAGGCGGGCGCCCTTGGGGACGCGCTTCCTCGAGAATGGCGGCGAGCGTCTCACGGCCCGCGACCGCCTCGCGCACCGTGATTTCGGGGCTCGAGGTCTCGTGCTCGGTCACGGCCGGCAGCGGCTTCGGCACGAGCTCGGAGGCGATGGCGTCCATGGTGTCGCGCCCGGCCGGCGTATACGCGATGCGAATGTCCGGCTGAGAGGAGTGTTTCCCCTTCTTGCCGGCGGCACCCCGCGCCGGCGGGGTTTTCGACGGAGCCTTTTTGGGCAAGCCCCGAGACTATCTCAGCCTCGACGCGCGCCGCTACGGCGCTCAATCCCCGCCTCCACCGCAACCCCCGCACCCGCCACTACATCCACCTCCGCTGTCGCCGCCTCCTCCCGCACCACTCTCTCCACCCCCGCACCCACCACCTCCGCCGTAGCCGTTGTGGGAAGCGGCAGGGCGCTCGAGCAGCGCCGCATAGTAGCTCGAGCCGGCGGGGTCGAGCGCAGACACACCGAACAGTCCGATCGCCAGGGGTAACACGCCCGATGCGGCGAGCTCAGCCGTCGACCGTGAGGAGCGCAACGCCGCGTGCTGCTTCGTCGTCAGTTCGGTCGAGCGCGCTCGGAGCTCGGCGGGCGACGACTCTCCGGCCAAGGCGATCGCGCGGTGGACCTCCACTTCGAAGGGCGACGCGCCGGTGACCGGGTCGCGAACGCTTTTCATGGCGCGGGAGTCGTGGTCCCACGCCACGCTGCTGCCCCCTATCTGAAGCGGCTGAAGCGGAAGGTTACCCGGCCCGAAGGGCCGGAGACGACGACTACCGGCCGAGGCTCAGAGCTCGGTGCGTCCCATCAGGTACTTATCGACGCTGCGGGCGGCCTTGCGGCCGTCGGCGATGGCCCAAACCACGAGGGACTGGCCACGCTCGCAGTCGCCCGCCGCGAACACGCCGGGCACGCTCGCCATGAAGCTCGGATCGACGGCGACGTTGCCGCGCCGATCGAGCGTCACGCCGAGTTGCTCGACGATACCTTCGCGTTCGGGGTGGACGAAGCCCATCGCGAGCAGGACGAGGTCGGCGTCGAGGACGAACTCGCTGCCGTCTACGCGCTCGAATCGGCCGTCACGCATTTCCACGCGCACGCAATGGAGCTTTTCCACTCGGCCGTTCGAGCCCGTGATGCGCTCCGTCGAGATGCTGAAGTCGCGGGAGCCGCCTTCTTCGTGCGAGCTCGAAGTGCGGAGCATGAGCGGCCACATCGGCCACGGCGTCGAGGACGCGCGCTCGTCGGGCGGGCGCGGCATGATCTCGAAGTTCGTGACGCTCTTCGCGCCCTGGCGATGCGAGGTGCCGATGCAGTCGCTGCCCGTGTCGCCGCCGCCGATGACGACCACGTTCTTGCCGGTGGCGAGAATGGCGCCTTCCGCCGGAACGTCGTCGCCTGCGACGCGACGGTTCTGCTGCGTGAGGAAGTCCATCGCGAAATGCACGCCGTCGAGCTCGCGCCCCGGCACGGGAAGGTCGCGTGGCTTGCGCGAGCCGATCGCGAGCACGATCGCATCGTGCTGCGCCCGAAGGTCCTCGCCGGTGACGCTGCGACCCACGTCGACGCCGGTTTTGAAGACGACGCCTTCCTCGGTCATCTGCTTCACCCGGCGATGGACGAGCTCCTTCTCCATCTTGAAGTCGGGGATTCCGTAGGTGAGGAGCCCGCCGATGCGATCGTCGCGCTCGTAGAGCGTCACCGAGTGGCCGGCGCGGTTGAGCTGCTGAGCGGCGGCGAGGCCCGCCGGTCCCGAACCGACCACCGCGACGCGCTTGCCGGTGCGAATCTTCGGCATCACGGGCACGACCAGGTTCTCGGCGAAGGCGCGATCGGCGATGCTGCGCTCGATGAGCTTGATGCTCACCGGATCGTCGTTGATGCCGAGCACGCACGCGGCCTCGCAGGGCGCGGGGCAAACCCGCCCCGTGACCTCGGGGAAGTTGTTCGTAGCGTGGAGCGCCTGAATCGCGAGCTCCGGCTGGTTCTTGAAGACGTTGTCGTTCCAGTCCGGAATGAGATTGCCGAGCGGACAGCCCGTGTTGCAAAACGGGATGCCGCAATCCATGCAGCGAGCGCCTTCCTTCGCGATCGCTTCTTGAACGACGGGGAGCTCGAACTCGCGCCAATCTTTGACGCGTTCCGCGATCGCCCGCTTTTCGGGATCCAGCCTTTCGAACTCGAGAAAACCTGTGACTTTGCCCACGACGTTTACTTGCCCGCGTGTACCACGGGCAGGCTCGTGCCGGGACGGGAACGTTCTTTTTGCAGTTCGGCGAGCACGCGGCGGTACTCGAGCGGAACGACCTTGACGATGCGGTTCAACGTGTTCTCCCAATCGGAGAGCAGAGCGACCGCCCGCTGGCTGCCGGTCCGGTCGCGATGCTCTTCGATGAGGGCCGCGACGAACGCCGCGTCCTCCGTGCTGAGCGCTTCGAGCTCAACCATGCCCAGATTGCAGCGCTTCTCGAAATCGCCCGCTTCGTCGAGCACGTAGGCGAAACCGCCGCTCATGCCGGCGGCGAAGTTGCGGCCGGTCTTGCCGAGCACCAGCGTGTTTCCGCCCGTCATGTACTCGCAGCCGTGGTCGCCGACGCCCTCGACGACGGCCGTGGCGCCGCTGTTGCGGACGCAGAAGCGCTCGCCGGCGCGGCCTGCGAAGAACGCCTTGCCGCCCGTCGCTCCGTAGAGCGCCGTATTGCCGATGATGATGTTTTCCTCGGCGCGGAAGGTCGCCGTTCGGGGTGGGCGCACCGCGATGATGCCGCCCGCCATGCCCTTGCCGACGTAGTCGTTGGCGTCACCCTCGAGCGAGAGCTCGATTCCGTTCATGATGAACGCGCCGAAGCTCTGGCCGGCGGTGCCCTGGAAGTCGAGATCGATCGTCCCCGCGGGCAGCCCCGCCTTGCCGTGTCGTCGCGCAACTTCCCCCGAGAGCATCGCGCCGACGGTGCGGTGGACGTTGCGAATCGGTACGACGTGGTGCACGGGCTCGCGCTTTTCGAGCGCCGGCCGACACAGTTCGAGGAGCTCGTGGTCGAGCGCCTTTTCGAGCCCGTGATCCTGGGGCACGCACTTGTACACGCCGACGCCGGCGCGTCGCTCGGCGGGCATGAGCACGTCGGTGAAGTCGAGCCGCGCCGCTTTCCAATGCTGGATGTCGCTGCGCGCGACGAGCCGCTCCGTGCGCCCGATCATCTCGTTGATGGTGCGGAAGCCGAGGCGCGCCATCAGTTCGCGCACCTCTTCGGCGACGTAGAACATGAAGCGGATTACGTGCTCCGGCTTGCCCTCGAACTTCGCGCGCAGCACCGGATCCTGCGTGGCGATGCCGACGGGGCAGGTGTTCAAGTGGCACTTCCGCATCATGATGCAGCCCGACGCGACGAGGGGCGCGGTCGCAAAACCGAACTCCTCGGCGCCGAGCAGCGCCGCGAAGACGACGTCGCGCCCGGTGCGCATCTGCCCGTCCGTTTGCAGCACGACGCGGCTCCGGAGGTCGTTCTTCACGAGCACTTGGTGCGTCTCTGCGACGCCGAGCTCCCACGGCACGCCCGCGTGCTTGATCGAGGTGAGCGGCGAGGCGCCCGTGCCGCCGTCGTGACCCGAAATGAGAATCACGTCGGCGTGAGCCTTCGCGACGCCCGCCGCAACCGTGCCGACTCCGGCCTCGGCGACGAGCTTCACGCTGATACGCGCGCGCGGATTCGTCATCTTCAGATCGAAGATGAGCTGCGCGAGATCTTCGATCGAGTAGATGTCGTGGTGGGGCGGGGGAGAGATGAGCGTCACGCCGGGCGTCGAATGGCGCGTTTTCGCGATGATCGCGTCCACTTTGTGGCCGGGGAGCTGTCCGCCTTCGCCGGGCTTCGCGCCCTGAGCGACCTTGATCTGAAGCTCGTCGGCGTTCACGAGGTAGTAGGGCGTGACTCCGAAGCGCGCGGAAGCGACCTGCTTGATGGCGCTCCTTCGCCAATCGCCGTTCGCTTCGCGCTGGAAGCGCTCTTCGCGCTCGCCGCCTTCGCCGGTGTTGCTCTTGCCTCCGATGCGGTTCATCGCGATCGCGAGGTTCTCGTGGGCCTCGGCGCTGATCGAGCCGAAGCTCATGGCGCCCGTCGCGAAGCGCTTGACGATCTCGGTCGCCGGCTCGACCTCCGAGAGGGGAACGCCCTCGCCGTCGGTCGCGAAATCCCACATGCCGCGGAGCGTGATGAGCCCGGCGGTGGCCTGGTTGATCGCGTCGGAGTATTCCTTGTAGCTCTTCGCGTCCTCCAGACGGACGGCGTGCTGGAGCTTCGCCACGGTGGTCGGATTCCAGAGGTGGCGTTCGCCCTGTGCGCGGTAGTGGTACTGGCCGCCCAGGTCGAGCAGGGGCTTCGCCGCCGTACGCCGCGGGTACGCCTTGTCGTGCCTTCGCTGGCACTCTTCGGCGATCACGTCGAGGTCGATGCCGCTGATGCGCGAGGTGGTGCCGGTGAAGTAGCGATCGATGACGTCGGGGGAGAGCCCGAGCGCTTCGAAAATCTGCGCGCCGTGGTAGCTCTGCGCGGTGCTGATGCCCATCTTGCTCATGACCTTGAGCAAGCCCTTGTCGATCGCTTTCACGTACTTGTTCTTCGCGAGCTCCGGGTCGGAGAGGCCCGGGAACGTGCCGGCCGCGACCATGTTCTCGATGGTCTCGAAGGCCAAGTACGGGTTCACGGCGCCCGCGCCGTAGCCGACGAGCAGGCAGAAGTGGTGCACCTCGCGCGCTTCGCCCGTCTCGACGATGATGCCGATGCGCGTGCGCGTACCGTTACGCATGAGGTGGTGGTGCACGGCGCCCGTCGCGAGCAGGCTCGGCACGGGGGCAAGGTCGGCGTTCGAGCCGCGGTCGGAAAGGATGACGAGGGCGTGCCCTTGCTGGATCGCGAGCGATGCGAGGCGGCAGAGCTCGTCGAGCGCCGCCTTGAGCCCCACGCTACCGTCGGCGACGGGATAGAGCATCTTCAGCGTCGGCGGCTGCCGGATTTGCTGCAGGTGCGTCTCTCGGAGCTTCGCGATGTCCTGGTTCGTGAGGATCGAGCGCTCGAGCTCGAGCATCTGGCAGTGGTCGGGGAGCTCGAGCAAGAGATCGCTCTCGCCGCCGATGTAGCGCTTGAGGCTCATCACGAGCTCTTCCCGGATCGGATCGATGGCGGGATTCGTGACTTGGGCGAAGTGCTGCTTGAAGTAGTTGAAGAGCAGCTGCGGCTCGTCCGAGAGGACCGCGAGCGGCGTGTCGGTGCCCATCGAGCCCACGGCTTCCTCGCCCTTTTCGGCCATCGGAGCCATGAGCAGGCGCAGGTCTTCCTGCGTGTAGCCGAACGTCTTTTGCCGCTCGACGAGCGTCGCTTGCTCGCGCCGCGTCGCCGTGGGGGGCGACTGCTCGATCTCGCTGAGCGCAATTTTGTTTTCGCGTAGCCACCGGCCGTAGGGCTTGCGGCGCGCAATCGCGTCCTTCAGCTCTTCGTCCTCGACGATGCGACCGCGCTCCGTGTCGACCAGGAACATGCGGCCCGGCTCGAGGCGGCCTTTGCGCTTCACGTTCTCGGGCGCGAAATCGAGCACGCCCGTTTCGGAGGCGAGCACGATGAGCCCGTCCTTCGTCTCGGTCCAGCGCGCCGGACGCAGACCGTTCCGGTCGAGGATGCCGCCGATCACCTTACCGTCGGTGAACGCGAGCGCCGCGGGGCCGTCCCACGGTTCGACGAGACACGAGTGGTACTCGTAGAAGTCGCGCTTGTGCTCGGGCATCTGCTTGTCGCTCTGCCAGGCTTCGGGCACGAGCATCATCATCACGTGGGGAATCGAGCGGCCGCCGTGAATCAGGAGCTCGGCGACGTTGTCGAGCGTCGCGGAATCCGAGCCGTTCGGCGCGATGGTGGGCAAAATGTGCCGCACGTCCTCGCCGAACACCTCCTCGTCGAACATCTGCTCGCGCGCGCTCATCCAGGCGGCGTTGCCGCGCACCGTGTTGATCTCTCCGTTGTGCGCGAGCGTGCGGAACGGCTGCGCGAGCTCCCACGTCGGAAACGTGTTGGTGCTGAAGCGCTGATGCACCATGGCGAGCGCACTCACCATCCCGGGGTCGCTGAGCTCGGTGTAGTAGGCGCCGAGCTGCTCCGCGAGGAGCAGTCCCTTGAAGACGATCGTCTTCGACGACAGGCTCGGGATGTAGAACGAGTCTTTCCCGCGCATGTTGCTTTCGCGCACGGTGCGCTCGGTCCATTTGCGGATGACGAAGAGCTTGCGCTCGAACTCGACACGGTCGTCGGTCGTCGCACCGATGAGGACCTGCTTGATGATCGGCGCGCTCGCGCGCGCCATGGGCCCGAGCGCGGCTTCGTTGACGCGCACGTCGCGCCAGCCGATCAGGCGCTGCCCCGTGCCGAAGATCTTGTCTTCGAGGATGTGCATGCAGCGACGGCGATCGTGTTTGTCGCGCGGAAGGAAGACGCAGCCCACGCCGTACTTGCCGGGCTCGGGCAGCTCGACGTCGCTCGCCTCGCACTCGCGGCGGAAGAACGGATCGGGCAGCTGAATCAGAATGCCGGCGCCGTCGCCCGTCAGCGGATCGCAGCCGCAGGCGCCGCGATGGACGAGGTTCAAGAGAATGTCGATTCCCTTTTCGACGATGGCGTGCGTCGGTCGGCCGGCAATGTCGGCAACGAAGCCGACGCCACAAGAATCGTGCTCGAAGCGAGGATCATAGAGTCCTCGGCGCTGAGGTAGGGGCATGTAGGGGGCAAACCGCCAGGGTGGGATAGGTGGCGGGACGGACAGTATAAGCTGGAATCGCTTCCCGGTCAGGAGGCGCGAGCACCCCCACTGGACGTTACCGAGCCGAAACGAAGGGGCTCAGCGGGGATCGCCGGAGCCGGTCGCGCCCTCGAGCGGCCCGATCGTGCACGTACCCGAGAATTGGACGCCTTTTTCGATGTGAACCTCCGGTGCATGCAGCGTTCCGGTGGCCCGGGCGGGAACGTAGAGCTCGATCGAATGAGAGGCGCGGACGTTGCCCTGGACGGTCCCGCCCTTGACGATGACCATGCCGACCTCGATGTCGGCCTCGACTTCGGCGCCGTCGCCGATGACGAGCGCGTCGTCGCCGCGGATCTCGCCTCGAAAGCTGCCGTCGATGCGCAGCCGCCCTTCGAAGTGGAGCTTGCCTTCGAAACGCGTCCCGCGTCCGAGGAGGGCGGTGATTTCGGTCGCCGGTAGGGGTTGGGGCACGGCCGGGATGCTAGTGCCAGGGCCCCGCCCGCGTCGAGCCGTGCCCCCCGGCTGGCTAGAGCAGTGACGCCGGAAACCGGCTAAGATTCGCCCGTGACCCGTCTGCCGCGCGGTCTCGTTCTCCTCGCCCTGGGACTCTGCTCGTCCCGGGTCGCGGGTGCTCAGCCGCTCGAGCCATCGGGCGGCGGTTCCGACAAGGGCGCCGCGCAAGCGACGACCGGGTCATCGAATACCCCCCCGGCCGATCAGGCTACGGCAGCTTCAAGGACGCCGGCCGCGGAAAGGGGGACGAAACTCGCCTGGCGCAACACGTCCTTCAGTTGGGCGAATCGCGTAACGGCGCAGACGCTCGGTGTCGGCAACGACTATCAGAGCTCGAATCCCTATTACGAATGGTTCTTCTCGCTCAGGCCCCGCTACTATTTTTGGGAAGAGGACGAGAACACGTTGAGCTTGCGCGCCACCGTGAACGCGTACGTCGAGCTCACGAACAGCGACAGCACGACGAAAGAGCAAGAGTTCTTGCTCGACGACGCGACGCTCGCGCTCGTCCCGTCGTTTACCCTCGCGAAGGACGGCGAGTACCGAACCGTGCTCACGCTCGCGGCTCCTCGCTACGTCATTCCTACGTCGAAAGCGAGCCGAAGCGCGGGGATCTACGGCGAGCTCGGTGCGCGCGCGAGCCTCACGCAGACGCTGCCCATCCGAGAAAACGAGGACTTCTTCCCGTCGTCCGACATCGGTGCGCGCGCGGGTTACGGTTATTTGTTCTCGAGCGGTAACGTTCCCGAAGACGCAGACCTCGATCAGTTGCGCATGAACGTCGGGGGCGTGACGGTTCCGAACGATCAGCTGAGCGGCGCCGCGCTCGCCCAGCATCGCGCCTCGGCCCACGTCTTCGGCTCCGTCGAAATCTACCGCGAGGTCGTCACCCTCTCGACCGAGATCGGCATGGACTGGTTCTGGAAGTTCCCGCTCATGGAGACCGAGGTCGAGACGGGTACGGGATCCGTCCCCGTGCCGAGCGAGGACAGCGGTCGCCTGCAGCGCATGATCTTCTTCGATGCGGAGCTTTCGGTCGAAGCCATCGAGGACATTGTCACCGTGGCGGTCGGCTACGAGAGTTTTCCGACGCAGCTCGGCCCCGGCGGCAAGCGGCAAAGCCTTTTTTACAACACGAACGCCTTGTTCACGCTCAGTCTCGAGCTCTCGCTCGACGGTCTCTATCTCGAAGCCACGGGCCGGGAAGCGGCCCCCGAAGTCGCCATTCGTCGCTGAGGAAAAGAGGGGATGCCGGACAGCCAACCGTATCGAATGCCGGGATCCGGGCCCGCCCGGGGCGTCATCGTCGTCGCCGACGACGATCGCATCACGCGTGATCTCGTCGCTCGCATGCTGCGCGCGCAGGGTTACGAGGTCGAGGTCGTCGGTGACGGTCAAGCTGCGGTCGAGCGGGTCGCGCGCGGCGGCGTGCACCTCGTACTGCTCGACGTGCTCATGCCGCGGCTCAACGGTCTCGAAGCGTGCCGGTTGCTCAAAGGCATGACCGAGCAGTCGTTCTTGCCCGTCGTTCTCGTGACCGCGAAGACCGACAGCGCGAGCCGCGTCGAGGGGCTGCGGATCGGCGCCGACGACTACGTGTGCAAGCCGTTCGACGAGCGCGAGCTCTTGGCGCGGATCGAGGCGATGTTGCGTATCAAGCGCCTGCACGATCACGTCGCCGAGGCTCGCCAGCGGCTCGAGCAGCTCAGCATGCACGATGAGCTCACCGGGCTCTACAATTACCGCTACCTCCACGCGCGACTGACCGAGGAATTCCGGCGCGCCGAGCGCTTCCAGGAAGCGCTCGCGTGCATGGTCATCGACATCGATCGCCTGCAGCCCCACAACGAAGCGGGCGGACGGGAGCGCGGCGATCGCGTCATCATCTCGGTGGCCGACGTGATTCGCCGCGGTGTCCGGGAAATCGACGTGGTCGCGCGTTTCGGCGGGGACGAATTCCTCGTGGTGCTGCCGAACACGCATTTCGCCGGCTCCGTCGCCGTCGCGGAACGTATCTGGCGCGACGTGGGGCGCCGCTCGCTCTTGCCCGACAGCGACCGCCCGCTTCCGCTCTCGCTTTCGATCGGGGTCTCGCTGTTCCCCTCGCGCGACGTCCGTACCAAGGACGCCTTGCTGCGCGCCGCGGACGCGGCGCTGAGCTACGCCAAGCGCGAGGGCGGCAATCGCATCTGCGTACACCAGCAGCACGGTCAGCTCTACACTCCCGCCGCCGGGGACGCCGGCAGCCCGCCGCGCTCCGATCGTCCGAGCAGTCCCGCGCGCGGGCTCGGCACCGACCGGCCGGGGTCGCCCGAACGAGATTCCGAGTGATCGCGACGAGCATTCGCCCCGGTGAGCTCGGTGGACCGAGCCTCGAGCAAGCCCCGCCCAAGGTGCTCGTCGTCGACGACGAGGTGCCGTTGCGCAAGGCGCTCATGCGCATGCTCGAGAGTCAGGGCATGCAGGTCGTGAGCGCCGGCGATGGCGTCGAGGCGCTCGAAAGGCTCGAAAAAGAAACGGTGGACGTCGCCGTCGTCGATTTGATGATGCCGCGCATGGGTGGTCTCGAGCTGCTCGCGCGGGTGCGCGAGCAGCACGCCGGCATCGAAGTCGTGCTGATGACGGCGTTCGGCGACGTCGAGACCGCCGTGCGCGCCGTGCAGGCGGGCGCGTACCACTTCCTGACCAAACCGTTCCGTTCGAACGACGAGGTCGTGCTCACCGTCGCCAAGGCGGCGCAGCACCGGCGCCTCGTCGACCACGCCGTAATGCTCGAGCGCCGCCTCGAGGCGATGCGCAAGTTCGGCGGGCTCATCGGCAATTCGGCGCGCATGCAGGCCGTCTACCGCCTCGCGCTCGGCGTAGCGCCGACCTCGTCCACGGTCCTCTTGCTCGGCGAGAGCGGCACGGGCAAGGAGCTCACGGCGCGTGCCATCCATCAGCACTCGCCGCGCTCGGAGAAACCCTTCGTCGCTCTCAACTGCTCCGCCATCCCGGTCGACCTCGTGGAGAGCGAGCTCTTCGGTCACATGCGCGGCGCCTTCACCGGCGCGACGGCCACGCGGCCGGGGCTGTTCGAAGCGGCCGACGGAGGTACGCTGTTTCTCGACGAGGTCGGCGACCTTCCGCCGCTCGCGCAGGTGAAGCTTTTGCGCGCGCTCCAGGAAGGCGAAGTAAAACGCGTCGGCTCGAACGACACGCGCACCGTCGACGTGCGGGTGATTGCCGCCACGAACGTGGATCTGAAAACGCGCATCGGGTCGGGCAGGTTTCGCGAGGACCTCTATTATCGGCTGAACGTCGTGGCGATCTCCTTGCCGCGGCTCCGCGAGCGGCCCGACGACATTCCGCTCCTCGCTCAGCATTTCGTCGCCAAGTACGCGCAACGCGCGAACCGGCCCGTCAAGAGCATCTCGAACGCCGCGCTCGACGTCTTGCTCGCCCAGCCGTGGCCGGGCAACGTGCGCGAGCTCGAAAACGCGATCGAACATGCGGTCGTGTTTTGCTCGGGCGAAACGCTCGAACCCGAGAACCTGCCGATGTCGCTCGACCAGAAACCCCCGCAGAGCTCGCCGAGCGCCGCCGGTCCGCCGCCGGTGCACGCCGATCTTCCGTTCCGCGACGCCAAGGCCCGCGCGCTCGCGCTTTTCGAGGAAGCCTACTTCAAGGAGCTGCTCGTCCGCGCCGACGGCAACGTGTCCGAGGCGGCTCGCAGGGCAGGCCTCGACCGCTCGAACTTTCGGCGGGCTGCGCGCCGTGCGGGAGTCTCCACGCGTGACGATGACTGACCGCGCCCGAAACGTCTTCCTGGGTGCGCTCGCGTTCGGAGTCGTCGCGTTCGACGGGGCGGCCGCCCGCGCTCAAGCCGCTCCGGCGCCGCCCGTTCCGCTCGTCGACACGAGGCCATCGAACGCGCTCACGCTCCGTCGCTGTCTCGAGCTCGCGACACGGCACTACCCGCGGATTCAGGAAGCGCTCGCGAAGGCGCGCGCTAGCCGCGCCGACATCGACGTTGCGCATTACGCGCCGTACACGAACTTCTCGGTGACCGGCGTCGTAGCGCCGGCGCCGCGCGTCTCGGGCACGAGTCAGTTCAGTCGATCGCCGGACGAAGAACAAGGTCTCGAACTCGGCGTCGCGTGGCGCGTCGGCATCGAGGGCATGATCCCGCTCTGGACGTTCGGGAAGATCACGAACGCCTGGGACGCCGTCGAAGCGGGCGCGAAGGCCGCCGAGCACGCCGTGCAGAAAGAGCGCAACGACCTCCGGCTCGCCGTGCGCCACGCCTATTTCGCCGCCCAGGCCGCGCGCGACAGCTTGCTCATCGTCCACGACGAGATGGCGAACCTCGATCGCTACGTGCCCGCGCTCGAACAGAAGGTTTTGTCGCGCGACGCCGACGAGATCGACCTCATGAAACTGCGCATGGAGCGCGCCGAGCTCGAGGCGCGCGAGGCCGAGGTTCGCTTGCAGGAATCGAAGGCGCTCGCCGGACTCGGGTTTCTGACGGGCCTCGGCGGCAAGGTCGCCGTTTCCGGAGCGCCGCTGACGCGCGCACGGCACGAGCTCGGGCCGCTGCTGCGCTACCTCACGGCGGCGCGCCTGCATCGTCCCGAAGTGAACATGGTGCGCGCCGGCATCCTGGCGCAGGAAGCGCACGTTCGCCTCGAGCGAGCGAACTACTTTCCGGACTTCGGCATCGGGGTCAACGCGCGCTACCAGCAGACTCCCGAGCGCCCCGACGACCGCAATCCGTATACCTCGGGCTATCAGGACCAGCTCGGTTACGGCGCCGGCCTAGTCCTCAGGTACAAAGCCGACTTTCTCCCTCAGGGCGCCCGTGTCGCGCGCGCCGAAGCCGAGCTCGAAGCCATCCGCGCGAGCGAACGCTTCGCACTCGGCTCCGTCGGCGTGGAAGTCGAAGAAGCCTTCCGCGAGGCCGAAACCGCCAAACGCCGGCTGGACGCGTGGACCCGTGCCTCCGAGCTCGCCGAACGCTGGCTCAATCAAGTCGAGCAGCGCATCGAGGCCGGAACCCTCGACGAAAAGGACGTCCTCGAACCCACGCGAGAAGTCGCCCGCAAACGCTTCGGCCGCCTCGCCGCGATCCTCGAATACAACCTCGCCCTCGCCAAGCTCGCCCAAGCCACCGGCTGGGAACAAGGCATCGTCGACGAGTAGCCGGTCACCGCCGCGAAAGCCCGAACACGCGGCCGCCGAGTTCGCCCATGAAGGCGAGGACCGACTGCGCGTCTTCTGCCGACACGTAGCCCCACGCGACCGCGACACGAAGCCCCGCGCGTGCTTCGCACAGCGAACCGCGCGCGGTTTCGAAACGAAGGCGAGCGTTGCCGGCTTCGGTCGCCAGACCTTCGGCGAGATTCAGCGCGACACTGCTGAGTGCGCGCCGAAGCTGAGCGGCAAGGTCACGGTCCCGCCGCGCGACGGATTCGACGAGCGGCCGAGCAGCCGCGATGACCTGAACTGCATGTTCGATGACGTCTTGGTGGAGCTGATTGCGCATGCCACCCCCCCGGCGCAGCTCCCATGCCACCGCCCCAGGTAATAGGACGCACGTCGCTGCGGTGGCAGGGGAGGTGCGCCCTCCCGCATGCGCAATCATCTCCACCAAGCCCGTCGACCGGCACCGATCACCGGCACCGATCACCGGCACCGGCACCGATCACCGGCACCGG
>DASUTR010000542.1:0-8837 GCA_036374535.1 Polyangiaceae bacterium | reverse complement strand
GGGTACGTCGCCGCTCGCGATGCGGTGCGCGATGCCTTCGGCGATGGCCGTCTTGCCGACGCCGGGCTCACCGATGAGCACGGGATTGTTCTTCGTGCGGCGCGAGAGAACCTGCATGACGCGACGGATTTCTTCGTCGCGCCCGATGACGGGGTCGATCTTCCCGCGGCGCGCGAGATCCGTGAGATCGCGCGTGTACTTTTCGAGGGCCTGGAATTTCCCTTCGGGATCCTGATCGGTAACGCGCTGGCTGCCGCGGATCTCCGCGAGGGCCCGCACGAGCTTGTCGTAAGAGAGACCGTGACGGTCGAAGACGGCCTGCACGTCCTTGTCGCCCTGCGCGGCGGCGAGCACGAAGTGCTCGACCGAGACGTAGTCGTCTTTCAGCCGTTTCGCTTCGTCCTCGGCCTTCGAGAGCAGGGGCGTGAAGCGCCGGCCGAAGCTCGGCTCGCCACCGGACGCTTTCGGCAGCGAATTCAGGCGCTCGCCCAGCGCTCGCGCGAGCTCGGCGGCTCGGGCGCCGGCGCGCTCGACGAGGTTCGGTCCCACGCCCCCCTGCTGCTCGAGGATGGAAACGAGGAGGTGCTCGGGAATGAGCTCCGGATTACCGCGTTTCGTCGCTAGATCGACGGCGGCGCGCAGCGCTTCGTGGCTCTTCGTGGTCAGTCGATCCATTCGCATGGGTGGGTCCTCCGTGAGGAGCTCAAGGAAGTTAAGGCGCGATTTCCTCGAATCAAGGGGCGATTCGAGCGCAATTTGCCGCCCGCGAGTCGGGGTAGGCGCTCGTCGAGCTCGGGCGACAGGCGATCAGCGGAGCTCGAGCGACACGTTTGCCGAGAAGCTCCTGAGCTCGCGGCCGTCGACGCGCGTGCCCGGCTCGGCGTCGAAGTCGATGCTCGTGCGAATGCGCGCAAAGCGGCCGAGCACGCGCGCGAGCGGAGAGCCGTCGACCGGCGTCGGCGGGAAAACGGGGGCGTGCGGCGTGCCGCGCAGCGGATCGCGGACGCCTTGGCTCGAGTACTCGTAGACGTTGCCGTCGGGTGTGAGCGGCACGTGACCGAGGTAAGCGCGGGCTATGCGCTCGAACGCGTCGCGGCCCCCTCGTGACTCGGGCGCCCCGCGCAGGACGGCTTCGGCGCTCCGCCGGCTCTCGTTTCGCTCGACGAGCTCGGCGGTCGCGAGCCAGGCGATGACGCGCGCGAGCGCGTCGTCCTTCTTCGTGCCGAGCTCGATCACGAATTGGCCGAGGTCCTGCCGGCGCGCGTCGGCGATGCCGCGCGGCGCCTTGCCGTCGAGCTCGTCGTCGATCAAGCGCTCGAGGACGGCGCGATTCAGCGAGAAAATCAGCGCCTTCGGACAGAGCGCGTAGTAAACGTGCGGCTCGCCGCGCAGAGCTCGCGCCGGCATGAGGGCGATGTCGGTGACGGCGACGCCGCGGTATTTGCCGCCGTCCCGCCACTGGATCATCTCGCGCGCGACGTCGTCGGCCATCTTGCGTAACGCCCCGAGGGCGACCACGGCGCCGACCCGGTTCTTCACTTCGATTCTTGCGTACGCGGGCAGATCCGTGACGGCCGCGAGCTCGTCGTAGGCTTCGCCCCGGGGCATCGGCTCGAGCCTTCGGCCGACGAACCCGCGCGCGCTGTTCGTGAGCTCGGCGCGATTGGCGACGCCGAGCGTCACCGAATCTCCGAGCCAATCGAACTTGAAGGTCTGTCCGAGGACACGGGAGCTCCGGTCGAGCTCGCTTCGGAGCCGGGCGTCTTTGCCGATCGCGAACACCCAGCGAAGGCCGCTTTCGAGCGGCGGGACATCGACCTTCGCGCTGCCGACCATTGCGACGATGTCCCGATTTTCACTGCGCAGGAGCGGCAGGGCCCGCATCGCCGCGTCGAGCCGGTTCGGATTGTCGCGAGCACGCGAAAAGCGCACCATCACCGGGTCGACGTAGTCCGACCAGAGCATCGCGTATTGGTTCGCGAAGTCGGCGTAAGCGCGTTGTTCCGCGTCGCTGATCTTGTCGACGGGCGGAAGGTCGATGAGGGGTTCGAGCGTCACGGTCGTCCCCCAGCGCGAGGACGCGGCCGTGCCGGGCCGCCAGGTGATGGGCGAGCCGTCGGCATGGCGGAGCTCGGTCGTTGCGAGCTCTCCGCTCTTCACGAGCTCGGCGCTGTCCTTGGGGCTTCGGCCGTGCGTCAGGCCGTAGACGAGCGCGGAGAAGCCCGGGGTCATGAGCTCGGCCAGCGCGAGCTGGCGCCGCGCCTGGCCGATCTTCTGCGCGGGACCGACGACGCTCGAGACGAACCGATCGCTCAAAAATCCGAGGATTTCATCGGGCTTGCCCGCGTCCCGCGCGAGCAAATACCGAAAGTCCTTCTCGTCGGCGAGGCGCGGCGCCTTGCCGAGCGCCGTCGAGATCACGCGTCGGATCGCGTTCGGGCTGTTCGAGACGAGCTCGAAACCGGCGACGCTTGCTCGGTGCTGGCGAACGCGCCCGTTCGGCGAACGGGCCACGCGGATCGCCACCCCTTCGTGCGTGAGCTCGCTCCTCGTGACGTCGCCGTGGGCGGCGGCGTGGCCGGCCAGGGCTTTCGCCAGCGATGCCTCGAACAGGGGCGGCGCCGTGACCTTGAAGACGAACGTCACGTCCGTGCCGTCGTGCACGTAGGGATCGCTTCCGACGAGTGCGACGCTTTCGATGACGCTCGGGCCGAGAACGCGCGCGAGCTCGGTGCGCTCGAGCGCGACCTCGGTCGTGTAACGCACGGTGCTCCCGCGATCTTCGCTGCGGCCCCCCAAAAGGTCGGCCGCCGGCTGGCCGAAGCTCTCGCCCAGATCGAGCAAGTCGAGGAACGCCGCGAAGCTCTTCGAGCGGAGGTACCAGAAGTCGGCGGGTGCGGCGATGGCGAGCGGCTCGACCGGCGGCGTCCGCCCGACGGCGGTGAGCATCGCGGCGTAGTCGGCGCGCGGCAGCTCGGGGGCTCTCGCGGCGGAGAGCGGCAGCTTCCGTGGTTCACGGGCAACATCGAGCGCAAGCGTCCGATCGCGTTGGATGGCCTGCTGGATCTGCTGGCGTCCGGTCGTCGTATCCATCAGGCGGTAAAGCTCCGAGCTTGGCTGCACGGGCTCGGGGCGTACGCCGCGCGGGCGCGGCGTCGGGCGCTTCTTGTCGGCCATTTCGCGCAATCGGCGCGCCATGAAGACGGCGAACGAATCGCCGTCCGAGTACTCGGCTCGGGTGCTCGCGGCGAGCGCTCGCAGCCACTCGACTTCCAGCTCGGCTGCTTGCTTCGGCGAAGCCGCGCCGGGCTTGGCACGAAGATCGTAGCGGGTGCCGGGGCCGTACATCGCGGCCGCGTACGCCGTGCCGGCGACGGGTTTGCCGGCTTCTGCCGCCGGGCGGCGAACCCACAACGTCCCGACTTGGTCGTCGATGAAGGCGAGCGTCGCGCCGGGTATTTCGATCACGTCGTCGGCCTCGAGTCGCGTGCTCGGCGGCGCGTCGAAACGAAATCGGAGCGTCTCGAACTCGGAGCCGACGTGACGGGCGACGGGCTCGAGCTCGAGCGGTTTTTCCGCGTGCACCGGCGCGAGCGCGCCCGTGCGGAGCTCGGCGAGCGGTGGCTCGGGGTTACCGGGGGCGGGGGCGGCGACGAGCGCCTTGCCGGCCGGCTTCTTCGCCGGACTCGGAGGCGGCGGGCTCCCGCAAGCGAAGACTCCCGTCACCACGAGCACCCCGAGACCGCGCCATTTCATGGTGGCGATAGTACGCGTTCGGACTCCGAAATTCTGCCCGCGAGAGCGCTCATCGCGCCTCGTTTTGGGCCCGTCAGCCCGAAAGAGCGCTCCGGAGCCTCTCGAACTGCGCGCGTTCCTCGTCGTCGACGCTGCCGTCGGCGTAGATCATCGCCCGCGCCGCCTCGACGAAAGCGCGCCGGTGCTCGGGCGCGATCTTCGCGGCGTCCACCGAGCCGGGGGCCGGTGCGACGTGGAGCCACTCGTCGACCGTCTCGGCGTCCTCGCCCGTAACGTGCAGGCGCTCGACCAGCCGTTTCACGAACGCGCGCTCCTTGTCCGTGACCGTGAGATCGGTCCAGGCGAACGCGCACAAGAAGCGCAGGAGCAGCAAGCGGTCGTCGCGCGAGAGCGAGTCGTACATGGGTCGAAGGATACGTCCCCCGCGTTCCAGGCGACGCGACAATCTCGCGCTGTAAGGCCCGCCGCTCGGGCGCGTTCCGTAGGGGATGACGACGAGAAGCCAGCGGGTTCGAGGCGGCCTGAGGGTCCTTTTTGCGTGCATTTTCGCGCTCGTCGCGGCCGGCTGCGGCGCGGGCGGCGAGATGGCCCCGGCGAAATCCGCTTCCGGCGCGTCCGCTGCTCCGGCCAATCACGGCGAAGCCGAGGCCGCGAGCGAGCACGCTCCTCCGCCGGCGGTCGAGGCACCCGAGGCGCCGTCCGGCCCCCCGAGCTTGTTCGACGCGCAGCCGCTCGCCCAGGCGGCGCCCGGTCGCTCGCGCGGCGCCGTTTCAGATGCTCCCGCCGCGAAACCGGGAGCCCCGGCCGGCGCGCCCGCGACAACGACGCCGGCGCCGCCGGCCGCGCGCGAGCCGCTGCTCGTCTACACCGCGACCGTCACGCTCGCCGTGTTCGGCGCGCGCGAAGCCATCGGCGCCGTCGAAGAGCTGGCGCGCGCGAGTGGCGGCTACCTCGTGAACCGCTCGGACGACAGCGTGACGATCCGCGTTCCGACGCCGGCCTTTCGAGGCGCGCTCGGCGGCTTGAGCCGGCTCGGCGACGAGCTTCACCGCGAGGTGAACGTCCGCGACGTGACCGAGCAATTCGCCGATCTCGAGATACGCCTGCGGAACGCCGAGGCCGTGCGCGACCGACTCGAAGCGCTTCTCGCGAAGGCCGGCAAGATCGAAGACGCGCTCGCCGTCGAGCGCGAGCTCGAGCGCGTCACGCAGAGCATCGAGCAGCTCAAGGGCAAGCTCCGCCTCTTGAGCGAGCTCGTGGCGTTCTCGACCATCACCGTCAACTTCCGGGCGCGACCGCGCGATCAGGTCGGCTCCGAGACACGCCTGCCGTTTCCCTGGCTCAACGAGCTCGGGCTCGTTCCTCTCATGAACCTCGAGGCCCAATGAACCATCTTGCGAAGATCTCGACCTGGATTGCCGCCGTTTCCCTCGCGGCCGCCTGCACTCCGACGTTCGCGACGCCGAAAGGCTTCGTCGACCTCGACGAGCACGGAACCTACGACCAGCGCGCGACGACCGCCGACGGCCTCGTGCTCGCCGGCCGCGAAATCGAAAACGATCCGGAAGGTGATCTCGCGTTCTGGTCGCATGCCATCGAAAATCAGATCCGCTCGCGCGCCGGCTACGCGCTGCTCGAGAAGCGAAAAGTCACGACCTCCAAGGGCTACGAGGGGGAAGTCCTCCGCTTCGGCCACGACGAAGGCAACACGCCCCACCTCTACACCGTCGCGCTCTTCGTCACCCCCGGAACGTTCTGGGAAGACGGCACCATCTACCTCCTCGAGGCGGGCGGCCCGAAGACGCTCGTCGAGAGGAACGCCAGGTCGATCGAGTGGGCGATCAGGAACGTGCGCGTCGACTAGTGCGCCGTCTCGAACGCAACCATCCATTCGGCGACGGAGAAAGGCGTTAGCACTAGCCGCCGCGGACGACGCGCCGCACGAGCGCGAGCACCGCGTACGCCGAGCGGCGCCGCACCTGCTCGCGAGCGCCCGAGAACACGGCGTGCCTCGCGACGACACCCGCGTCGTTCGCGACCGCCCAGTGCACGAGACCGACGGGTTTTTCGGCGCTTCCGCCGTCGGGTCCGGCGACGCCCGTGACGGCGAGCGCGACGCTCGCGCCGAAGCGACGGCGTGCCCCTTCGGCCATCGCGCGCGCCACTTCCTCGCTCACGGCGCCGTGGGCCGCGAGCAGGGCGGGGTCGACGCCGAGAAGCTCGGTTTTCGAAGCGTTCGAGTACGTGACCGCGCCGCCCAAGAACGTTCGGCTCGCGCCCGGCACGTTCGTGACGAGCTCGGCGACGAGCCCGCCCGTACACGATTCTGCCGCGGCGAGCGTGAGCGAGCGCGCTTCGAGCAGCCGGCAGACGACCTCGGGGAGCGACGTCGCGCCCTCGCCGTACACGACGTCGTCACCGAGCCGGGCGCGTACCTCGGCAGCCGCGGCTTCGGAGCGGGCTCGGGCTTCGCCGGCGCTCGCGGCGCGCGCGAGCACTTTCACCTCGATTTCGGGGAGCCGCGCGCGATAGCCAATCGTCACGCCGAGCGCGGCTTCGATGCCCGCCAAGCGGTCGTTCACTTCGGACTCGGGCAGGCCGAACGTGCGAAGGAGCGTCTGGTGACCGCGCTCGGCGACGAGCGGCTGGATGACGGGAACGACGCTGGCGTCGAACATCGCCTTCATCTCGAGCGGCACGCCCGGCATGAAGAACGCGGCGGCGCGCCCGAGCCTCACGAAGAACCCCGGAGCCGTGCCGTTCGGATTCGGTAAGATCGTGGCGCCGCGCGGGAAGTCGGCTTGCTTCGCGTTCGACGCCGCCATGGCTCGTCCGACGCGCTCGAGACGGGCGCGAATCGCTTCGAGCGACGGGGCGTCACGCTCGAGCGGCACGCCGAGCACGCGCGCCACGCATTCGCTCGTGAGGTCGTCCGTCGTCGGTCCGAGCCCCCCGGTACAGACGAGCACCTCGTGCTCCGCGCCGAGCCGGCGGAGCGCGCCTTCGATGCGCGCCGCGTGATCGTCGACGGCGTCGAGGGCGGCTACCTCGAAGCCGAGTGTCGTGAGCGCCTCGGCGAGCCACGTCGCGTTCGAGTTCACGAGTTCGCCGCGCGTGAGCTCGGTGCCGGTGCAGAGAACGGCGGCCGTCATGCCGGCTACCGTGGAGCGGCGCAGCCCGTGCGTCGAGCCCGCCGGTTACTTGAACGGGCTCGAATTCGGGTTCGTCGTGACGACGAGCACTTCGTGTCCCGTGGGCGCCGGCGACTGGTCGGCGGCGAGCATCCGCATCACGAACACCCCTGGTTCTGCCGTCGCGACGATGCTGGCGCGCACGGCCTGGTAAATCGGCGCGTTCACGGGCGGTCGCTCGAGGTACGGCTGCGACGGAATGAGCGGCGTCGTGACGCGATCGGCCACGGGATGGGCGGTGCGTCGCTCGGCGGGCGGCGTCGAGTGCTGAGGCGGGGGCGGGGGCGGAGGCGGCGGATCGTCCCAACCGCTTTCCGCCGGCTGAACCGCTTCAGCCGCGGCGATAGCCGACGATACTTCCGCTTCCTTGCGAGCCAGGAGCTCCGCCATGGAGCTCACGGGGCGGCGCGAGGGAGGGGTCGATTCTTCGGCGTCGAGAGCGCGCTCGGAAGCGGCCGGATCGGGCGCGGTGTCGACGGACGCGAGCGCCGGCGCCGGCGGGACGGGCGGCGGCGGCTCGTTCGCGGGAGCGGTCGGCGACGTGGGCGGCTCTTCCGCGTTCATCGCGTGCACGGCGGCCACCATTTCGGCCGGGGTCGCGACCGGCGTCGCCACGGCAGAGAGCGACGGCGGCGGCAGGCGCGCCGCGCCGTTTCCGTTCGTCTGCTTCTCGTACTCTTCGAGGAGGTGGGTCGAGTCGACCACGCGGGTTTCGGCGTCGCCGTCGGGATCGTACGACGTGGCTCCCGCCGCCGGCAGCGGCGGCGGAGGTGGAGCTTGGGGCGCGGCTGCTTGCGGCGCCGGTGCTTGCGGCGCCGGTGCCGGCGCTGCTTCCGCTTGTGCCTGCGGCGGCTGGCTCGCGCTGATGTTCAGATCGGCGACGGCGCGCGCCAGCGTGAGCGCGCGTTCGTCGATCCCCTCGTCACCCGCGATCTCCGCGGCGCGGCGCACCCAGCGCACGGCTTCTTTGACATCGCCCTGTTTGCCGAAAATCTCGGCAGTCTCGAGGGCCGTCACCACGGCTTCGGGATCGTTGGGGAGCGGCTCGGGAACGGAAAGCATCTAAAACCTCCCGGCCACGTTACTACCAGTCGGAAAGGCTGCACGTCGAGCGGGCGTCTTGCGACGACAGCACAATCAGAAAATGCCGCGCTGAGTGGACGTTTTCGCCCAATTCCGAGCCCTCGACGCTGCGCGCAACGGCGAGGGCCCGCGCGTTCAGGGAGGTTCGATGAACGTCTCGCAACCGAAGAGCACCGAGAGACCGGGATTCGGATCATTCATGATCGCGTCGCACGCTTCGCCGCAGAGGATGATCTGCCGCATGTCCGGCGAGTACTCCCAACCGTTGCACGCGCTGTCGGACGGATCGTCTTTGCCGACGTTCTGCTCGCCGGCGGCGGTGGTGATGCGCACGTTGACCTGGTTGTAGTTGATCGACTGCCCGGCGGGCGGACTCGGAATTTGGTACGTGCAGTCGACGTCGACCTCCTCGCGAATGTCGTTGAGCGCGTCGATGAGCTGCTGGCCCACGTCCATGCCCGTGTTGATGGCGATGGCAGTGTCGGTGCCGCCGGCCGCCGCGACGCGGTTCAAGTCGCTGAGGTTCGGACCGATCGCCAACACGTACGTGTGGACGCGCGGCGTGCCCATGTACCCGTCGGCCGCGACGTTCACCGCTTCATCGATGGTGTTGTTCTGACTGCAGCCGCGCGGGTAACCATCCGTCGCGTAGACGACGACGGCCTGCTGATCGGTGTGGGCCGCGGCCCAGTCGCGCGCATGATCGATGGCCGCGCTGAGCGACGGAACCGTCGGCGTGTTGCCGCTCGGATCTTGGTCGTCGACCGCCGCAGCGAGCGCCGACGCGTTGCCGGGCAGCGCCGCAAT
>DASUTR010000541.1:0-10306 GCA_036374535.1 Polyangiaceae bacterium | reverse complement strand
CGTTCGTTCCCGAGCGACGAGAGCAAAGTGAGCGTCGCCTACGCCCAAGCCGTCGATGTCGTGCGCTTCCTCGTGCGAAATCAGGAATCGCATCGCTTCCGCGCCCTCGTCCAACAGTTGCGCGAGGGTCAGAATCTCGATCACGCGATGCGTCACGCCTACGCCATCGATCTGCAAACTCTCGAGCACGAGTGGCGCGAAGACGTCGCCAAGCGCTACACGTTCTGGCCCGTGCTGTTCAGCGGCACCGCCGTCTGGGGCTTCGCTCTGGTGCTCTTCGGGGTCGCATGGCGCAGGCGTCGAAAACGCGCCCGCGCCACGCTCGATCGCTGGGCGCGAGACGAAGCCCGCGAAGACGCGCTCCGGCGCATGCGCGACGACGCCCGCGTTCACATCGTGCTGTCGCCCTCACCGCAAGCCGTGCAAACGCCGCTGCCGCATCCCGTTCCGGAACCGGTCGAGGTACCGAGAGTGCAGCACGACGGCGAGTGGCACACCCTGCACTGAACGCGCGGCGTCAGGCGCCGCTACCGGGAGCGCCGCCTTCGTTTTCTCCGGCGTAGCCGCCGTCGTCGCCCGCCATGCCGTCGCCGGCGGAACCGCCGCGACCGCCGATGCTGGGGTCGCCGCCGGAGCCCCCGCGGCCGGCGTTGCCGGGGTAAGTGCCGCCGGTTCCTACGAAACCGCCGTAGCTTCCTGCAGAGCCTCCGGTACCGACCGTTCCACCGTAACCCGAGCCGCCGGTACCCGTGACGCCGCCTTGGGGGTACGAGCCGCCGGTGATGGCGCCGACCCAGCCCCCGTGACCGCTACCGCCCTGGCCGCTCGAGCCCCCGCGTTCCGTCTCGGAATCCTTGTTTTGTTCCGAGCTCTGCCCCCCGCAGTGCGCGAGCGAGCTGCCGACCAAAAGTACTGCCCCGATGCCGAGCGGACGAGAGACCACCATGACGAGTGTACAAGCAAGCCAGGTGCCAGACCGGACGGCACGAAAAGCGCTGACTTACGACGAGCGCCCGGAGTCTTTGGCACCCCGTGGCACAGCGATACCGGGCAAACCGATCAGGGTTCGTCCCACTCCGGAACCGGCACGGGGCGCACGAGAGCGGCATGCGAGAGCCAGCCGAAGAGCTCGTAGAGGTCGTCGCGGGTGAACGCGGGGAAGCGCCGGGAAACGTCGTCGATGGCGAACGCTCGGTTCTCGGCGAGCACCCAGTCGATGATCGGACGCACGGTGTCGTTGAAGGCGATGACCGTACGCGCTTGGGGACGGTTCGTGGGGCCGCTCAGGACCGTGCAGCGGAATTTTCCCGGCACGGTGTCGTCGTCGAAGCGCGCGCTCGAGTTCGGCAGGCGCACGTAGCGCTCGAAGCGCGCTCGGCGCGGATGCTCGGACTGCGTGCCGACGCTGAAACCGTGGGCGGTGTACGCGTCGAACGCGGCGCGCGCGGGGAGCGCGGCGAGACGCCCGCCGAGATCCGCGGCGAGGCGGGCGAGCGTCTCGAGCTCGGAGCGCGACGCGCTCGCGTCGTCGCCCCACGCGCCGTACGGGCGCGCGCGCCAGTCCGGCGATTGACCCGCGTAGTAGCGCACGAAGTTCAAGAGCACCTCGAGGCGCGACGGCGCGCGCACGACGATGACGAGCGAGAGGGCGTGCTCGCGCTGCTCGGCCGTGGTGTGCCACGTGCCCGCGGGCATGAAGAACGCGGAGCCTGGGCGGAGGGTCACGCTCTCGAATCCGCGCGCGAGGAGCGCGTCGCTCGTCGCGGGAAAACCGTGCCGATACGTCTGACCCCACTCGGGTAGCGCTGCGGCGAACGGGCTGAACTGCACGTCGGGATTTTCGACGAACCCGTTCGGCGCGAAGCGAAATTCCTTGTCGCCGCGGATCTGGAAAAACAGCTGGTCGAAGCGATCGTGGTGCACGGCGAGGCCGGAGCCCGGCGCGTTCGAGAACGCCGAGATCGTGGCGCATTCGGGAAGACCGAGCGCGGCTTCGAGCGCTCGGAGAAAACCCGGCGACTCGGGCAGCGCGCGCCGCATGTCCGCGAAGAAGACGGTGAGCCCGAGGCGAAGGAGCGCCGCCGCGTGCGCGTCCGTCACCGGAATTTGCACGCCGCCCGCGGCGGTGCCCTGCGACACTTCGAGCGGGCCCGAGTAGTGGCGTGTGAGCGCGTCGAGGCTTTCCATGGGGCCCGTGCGCATGAACGAAGGAAAGCGTTCGAGCGGGCCGTGCGTGGCGAAAAGCTCTTTCTTTCGGAACAGCTCCGGCGCGCCGACGCCGAAGATCGCGTGCAACGGATCCACCACGCGTCAGCGTACCAAACACCGAGCACGGAGCCAGCGCTTCAAGACCTGGAGCCGTGGGGTACGCCGGTGCGTCCCATACGGTGCATGGCCCGGACCGCGGCCCACTCCACGAGCCCGCGTGGAACGAGCTTCACGGCGACGCTCTGCGCGGTGTTCACGAACCCGGGGACGCAGCGGTCGTCGCCCCGCTCGTACGCTCGCAGAGCGCGCCCGACCGTCGTTCGAACCGTGAGCTCGGCGAGCCGGCTGCCAGGGCTCGGGATGCCGGCAGCTTCCTGGAAGCCGGTTCGCACGGGACCGGGGCACAGCGCCATCGCGCGTACGCAGGTTCCGCGGAGCTCGGCCGCGAGAGCGAGCGTGTAGTGGAGGACGAACGCTTTGCTGGCTCCGTACGTTGCCATGTACGGCACCGCTTGGAAGGCCGCCGTGGAAGCGACGTTGATGAAGCCACCGCGCCCCTCGTCGAGCATGGGCTCGAGCAAGCCGCGCGTGAGCGCGGCGACCGCGTCGACGTTGAGCCTCACCATCGCGGCCTCGCGGACAGCGTCGAGCGACGCGACCGGTCCGGCGCTGCCGAAGCCTGCGTTGTTCACGACGAGCTCCACGAAGTGACCCGTCTGCCGGAGCGTCGCGAGGAGCGAAGCGGCGCCGTCCGGCGCCGACAGATCGAGCGCGATGACGCGCGCTTGGACGCCGTTCACGCGCGTGAGGTCGCCCGCGAGCCGCTCGAGGCGGTCGCGCGAACGCGCAACGAGCAAGAGGTTTGCGCCGCGCTCGGCGAGCTTGCGCGCGAACTCTTCGCCGATGCCCGAGGACGCCCCCGTGACGAGCGCCCAAATTCCCATGAAATCGATGGTGTTTTTCATTGCTCGCCTTCGGAACCAGGCGGCCGGTCTGCCGCCGGAACGCCTTGGTTCGGGATCGCCAGCGTCACTTTCGTTACGTATTTTTCGCAATTGTCACGTTCGTTCTTCGAATCGTCACAAAGACGTAGTCTTTTTCGCCGCGCAGCAACACGGAGGACGACGTGAACCACCTGCGCCAAATTCTCATCGGGTCGACGGTCTTTCTTGCACTCGGCTCGGCGATCGCCCAGCCCGCTCCGGCGACGCCGGCCGGAGCGCCGACACCAACCACGGCGCCCGCGCCGGCTACGGCGCCCGCCCCCGCCGAGCCCGCCACCATTGCAGCACCGGCCCCGGCGCCTCCTCCACCCGAGGCTTCGTACGTACCCGTCCCTCCACCGAACGAGGCGGCCGGCACCGCCGGAACGGACGCGCCGCTGCCGTCGAAGCTCTCGGTCGGGAAGGAGAGCACCGGTTTCTTCCAGCCGAGCGCGCTGCTTCAGTTCTGGATCTACGGCGCCGACCAGGACGAAGACGAGACGTTCACGTTTCGCATCCGCCGGGCCGAGCTCCGCGTGAAGGGCGAGCTCGTTCCGAAACGGATCGGCTACCAAATCCAGATCGATCCGGCGCGCGCGCTCGAGCTTTCGCGAACGGACGTGCCCGTCGAAGGCGGCGGCGGAGGAACCGTGAGCGTGCTGCAGCCGCCGGGCGATCCGGCTTCGCCCGTCACCATTCTCCAGGACTACTGCATCACGTTCATGAGCGACTACGCCGACCTCTCCGTCGGTCAGTTCAAGATCCCGGTGAGCCTCGAGGGCTACGGCTCGTCGTCGAAGATCCTCTTCCCCGAGCGCGCGCTCGTGTCACGCGCCTACGGCGACCGCCGCGACCTCGGCCTGCGCGTCGAGAAAAAGCTCGGCGACCACTTCGGGTACTCGTTCGGCGTCTTCAACGGCAATGGCCAGAACCGCCCCGACAACGACATCGCGAAAGACGCGGCTCTCCGTCTCGAGGCGTACCCGCTCGAGGGGCTCACCGTCGCCGCCGTCGGCTACACCACCGTCGGCAAGCGCGAAACGGCGGGTCGCGATCGGCTCGAGGTGGACGCTCGCTACGACGCGCACGACCTCTTCGTCATCGGCGAGTACATCCACGCCTGGGATACGACCGAGCGCAGCGCCTACGTCGAGGGCCACGGCGCGTACGTCGCCGGCGGCTATACGTTCTTCGGTCACTTGCAGCCGATCGTGCGCCTCGGCTTCCTCGAGCGCGACCTCGACCTCGAAGGCGATCGCGTCCGGCACTACGAAGCCGGCGCGTCGTGGCTCTTCCAGAACAACGAAGCCAAGCTCACCCTAGCCTTCGGCCACTACGTCCCCGCCCCGAGCCAACCCAAACGCACCGACGGCACCCTCGCCGCCCAAGTGAGCTTCTAACTGCACTCCCCGTCCGAAGGGGATTGAACCGCCAAGGCCGCCAAGGCCGCCAAGCCTCGCCAGGGAAGATTTTTTCTTGGGTCCTTCCCCCAAAAATCTTGGCGAGGCTTGGCGACCTTGGCGCCTTGGCGGTTCCTCCGATCGTCTTACCTGCCGACGCCCGCCGCGGCGGGGACGGTCGTGGGCAAGTCGAGCGGGTCGTCGAGGGTGTACTCGTAGGGGACGGTGAGGGAGCCCGTCGATTCGGTGGGTTGGGAGCCGCTGCAGGCTTCGAAGACGTTGTTCGCCACGTCCCAGGTGCCGGTTTCGGGGCCTTCGAACCAGCCGATGGGGTCGTCGGTATTGCGGAAGTAGTTCGACTCGACCTTGACGACGGCGCCCATGCGGCTGTTCACGCCGGAGCCGCCGGTGTTGTCGAGGTAGAAGTTGTTGAAGAGGTGCGCCCTGCCGAAGCGGATGCTCGGCAGGCGCGAGCCGCAGTCGTGGAAGTAGTTGTGGTGGTACGTCGCGCGGATCACCGTGTCGCCGACCTGCTCGTCGCCCGAGCTGATGAGACTCACTTTGTAGTGGTCGTGGAACGACGTGTACGAGACGGTGACGAACGACGCGCCGTTTTTCAGCTCGAGCAAGCCGTCGTAATGGTCCTTGCCGTTCGCGAGATCGCTGTAGAGCTCGCAGTGATCGATCCAGACGTTCTTCGCGCCGGAGAGCACGATGGCGTCGTTCGACGTGCCGGCGCCCTCGGCGACGACGTGCGAGACGGCGACGTTCTGGATGACGACGTTGCGCTGATTTTCGACGGCAAGCTCGATACCCACGAGGTGCGCGCCGTCGCCGACGCCGCGCAGCGTCTTGTTCGACGCGACGTGAATCGCGTCGACGCCCGAGAATTCGTCCGCAAATTCGACGACGAGCGGCTCCTCGCTTTCGAGGTAGGCGGTGAGCTCCTCGAGCGTCGTCGCGGTCACCGTCTCGCCGAGGGAACCGCCCGTCACGAGGTAGGGCGTCCCGTCGTCGTCCTGCACGGTGGCGTAGCCGACGAGCGCCGGATCCTGCTCCGCGCCCTCCGGGAGGAAGCGCGCGACGACGCGCGTGTTCCTCTCGATCCGAAACGTGAACTCGGCGTTCGCGCTCGTTCGATCGCCCGTGAAGCTCTGGAAGAAGTAGCCGTCCGTCGCTTCCGCGACGAGCGTCACTTCCGTGCCCTCGGGGTAGAAGTCGAGCTCCGGTTCGATGGTCACGCTGCCGGCGCCGGGGTCGTTCGCTTCGGCGCTCAGCGTGAAGCTCGGGCTCGCGGGAGTGACGCCCTCGCCGTAAATCGCGAGGTAGTCGACGTTCGCGAGGCCGCTCGGACCGAGCGCGACGATTTGGATGAAGTTCGGCCCCGCGGCGAAGTCGAGCTCGAGCGGGGTCGTCTCTTGCCAGGCGTCCCACGTCGTCGTGTACGGAAAGACGAAAACGGCCTGCGCTTCCACGCCGTTCACGAGCAGGCGCGCGTCGCGCGTATTTTCGGCGGCGCCGCCGAACGCGTAGCGCCAAACGACCGAGCGAGCGCCCGCCGCCTCCGCGTTCACCGAGAAGCTCATCGCAGTGCCGGCACCGGGCGCCCCGTCGGCGAAGCCCGAACCCGTGTAACCCGTGATGGACGTCGAGCCGTCGCGCGGAAGGATCAGCCCGTCGACCGTGACGCCGAGCTCGTCTTCCTGAAGAAACGTGACGCCCGGTTCCGAGACGGCCCCCGTACCGCCCGTGCCCGAAACTCCGCTCGTCCCGGAGCTACCGCCGGCGCCCCCCGTGCCGCCGCTCGCGGGAAACGCATCGGAATCTTCGCGATTGTCCGAGGCCTGGCAGGCTGCGAAAACGAGCGCCGAGGCGACGGCGAGGAAGCTTTGGAGAGGCGCCATGCTGCGCTTTAATCCCCCGGACCCTCGTATCGATCAGTGCTTAACCCCGGCTCTTCGTTTGCTCGACGAAGCGGAGCCAGTGATCGGCGAGGACGAGCGCGACCATCGCTTCGGCCATGGGGACGAACCGGGGAAGCAGGCACGGGTCGTGGCGCCCCTTCGTACGAATGGTGGTCGCTTCGAGAGCGTTCGTCACCGTCTCTTGCTCGCGCGGCAGGCTGCTCGTCGGTTTGACGGCGGCGCGGACGACGATGGGCATTCCCGAAGAGATGCCGCCGAGCATGCCGCCGTGACGGTTCGAGCGCGTGGCGACGTGCTTCGTTTCGCCGGTGCCTTCCGCGTAGAAGGCGTCGTTGTTTTCGCTGCCGCGCAGGCGCGCCGCGCCGAAACCCACGCCGTACTCGACGCCGAGCACGGCGGGCAGGCTGAAGAGCGCCTTGCCGATGTCGGCCTTGAGCTTGTCGAACACGGGCTCACCGAGCCCCGCGGGCACGCCGGTCGCGACGATCTCCCCGACGCCGCCGATCGAATCCTGATCTTTGCGCAGCGCTTCGACGAGCTCGATCATTTTCGGGACGCATGCGGCGTCCGGGCAGCGCACGATGTTCGGGGTGCCGTCGGGTAGCGTCTCGACGCGCTCCAGGGTGACGGCGGCCGGATCGCCCACGTCGGCGACGATGTCGCCGATCTGCTTCACGTAGCCGACGACGCGACCGCCGAACGCCTCGGCGATGAGCTTCTTCGCGACGGCGCCGGCGGCGACGCGCACGACGGTTTCGCGCGCGCTCGACCGACCGCCGCCACGGTAGTCGCGAAAGCCGTACTTCGCGTCGAAGGTGTAGTCGGCGTGGCCCGGCCGGTATTTGTCCTTGATGTCGTCGTAGTCGCGGCTCTTTTGGTCCTGGTTTCGGACGAGAATCGCGAGGCTCGTGCCCGTCGTCTTGCCGTCGAAAACTCCCGAGAGAATTTCGGCCTCGTCCGCCTCTTGCCGCTGGGTGACGATGTGGCTCTGACCGGGGCGGCGGCGCGCGAGGTCCTTCCGTAAGTCGTCGATGCCGAGCGGAATGCCCGGCGGGCAGCCGTCGATGATGACGACGTTCGCGGGGCCGTGCGACTCGCCCGCCGTCGTGATGCGAAATGCCTGACCGAAACTGTTGCCCGCCATGCGCGTCACGAGTCTCGCACGAGGCTTTCGGGGTTGCTACTCGAGGACCTGCTCGGCATACCTTGCAAGACCCGAAATCCGGCCGTGCCGGACGCGGGCAAGGAGTCCCTTCGACCATGAAGCTTTTCTCGATGCGTTCGGCCCTCACCATGATTTCGAGCCTCGGGCTCGTCGCCGCCTGCGGCACCGACGATCCGCTGAAGGGCGGCCGCGGCGCGCGCGGCAAGAATTCGCTGACGGCCATGTTCGACGAGCCGTCCGGCGCAAACTGCGAGCACGGTGGGATCCGCATCGAGACCGGGAACGACGAGAACGAAAACGGCGTGCTCGACGGCGATGAAGTCGTCGCGACGGCGTACGTGTGCAACACCCGCGGGCACGAAGCGCTGGTCGAGACGTTCGACGTCGAGCCGGGCGACGAGCGTTGCGAGAACGGCGGCGTCGAAGTTCGCACGGGCATCGACGAGAACGACAGCGGGACGCTCGACGACGGCGAGTTCGCGACGCGCGTCGTGTGCACGGGACCAACGGGACCCGAGGGCCCGGAGGGTGGCGAGGGCGACACGGGCTCCGACGGCGCCACGGGTGCGACGGGGGCGGCCGGCGCCACGGGTGCGACGGGTTCCGACGGGGCGACGGGGGCGACGGGGGCGACGGGGGCGACGGGGGCGACGGGGGCGAGCGGCGCGACCGGTGCGACCGGTGCCACGGGGCCGACGGGGGCGAGCGGTGCGACCGGTGCGACCGGTGCGACCGGTGCGACCGGGCCACGCGGTGCGACCGGAGCGACAGGGCCGACCGGCGGGACGGGTGCGACCGGACCGACCGGCGCGACCGGGCCACGCGGTGCGACGGGAGCGACGGGGCCGACCGGCGGGACGGGAGCGACGGGACCGACCGGTCCGAGCACACCCGATCCCGAGTTCGGCCGCTTCCTGCCGACTCAGATCATCGGCGGCGTCGTCGTCACGTGCGGACAGCCCTTCACGAACACGTTCGTCACGCGCTGCGGAGTCCTGCGCGTCAATGGCTACGAGGTCGCTGCCGGTGCCGCCGAGGCTCAAATCATTTGTGATGCCGTCGGCGGGACTGCCGATCTCGACGCCTCCACCACGAGCTTCCCCACGACGGGTGCGCTCGCATGGAACGGGACGAGCTGGGTTTCGACCGCCACGACAGAGGTCTTCGTCAATCTCGTTTGCGACCGCTGACACGCAACACGCAGCGCCCCTTCGCTCACCTCCTGACTTTTCTCGATTCGAGACTGTCGCATTCTTGGACGCACCGCGAGCTCGCGTGCGCGTGAGCGCGAAAGAATCGCTCGCCGAATTCGGGAACGAGCCGACATTCTCCTCGCGAAGCAGTCTATCGTCGTGAGCCCGAACCGGCACCATTCGGTCGGCGCTAAGGAGGATTGAGGGAATGAAATCGACGAACCTGCATTCGGCACTCGCGCTCATCTCGAGTCTCGGACTGATCGCGATCGCTTGCGGCGGCGAGAACGGCGAGCCCGGCAAGAACGGCGCGGACGGGCGCAATGCCTTGACCACGACGACCGAAGAGCCGCCGGGAGCGAACTGCGAAAACGGCGGACAAGCGCTCAGCATCGGCTACGACTTCGACGAAAACGGCACGCTCGAAGACGACGAAGTCGAGAGCACCGCGTACGTCTGCAACGGCGAGCCGGGTGAGGACGGCGAAGGCGCGATCGCTATCGTCGAATCTTCCCCGCTCGAACCCGACGACGAGCGCTGCGACAACGGCGGCATCGAGATCCGGTTCGGAACCGACGCGAACGACAACGGTGAGCTCGACGAAGGCGAGTTCGATACGAGCGTGATCTGTAACGGCCCGCCCGGCGAAGACGGCGAGAACGGCGAGAACGGCGAAAACGGCGCGCGGGGCGCGACGGGAGCGGCGGGCGCAACGGGACCCGCTGGCGCGACGGGCGCTGCCGGCCCAACGGGACCCGGTGGCGGCGCAACGGGCCCGACGGGACCCGCTGGCGCGACAGGTGAGACCGGCGCAACGGGCCCGACGGGCGCCGGCGCAACCGGGGCAACGGGCCCGACCGGGGCCACGGGCTCACAAGGTCCAGGGGGTTCGACCGGCGCAACGGGCCCGACAGGTCCCGTGGGTCCGGGCGGCGCGATCGGTTCCACGGGTCCCACGGGTCCCGGCGGCGCGATCGGTTCCACGGGTCCCACGGGTCCGGGCGGCGCGATCGGTTCCACGGGTCCGACCGGACCGACGGGTTCAGCCGGCGCAACGGGTTCGACCGGACCGACGGGTTCAGCCGGCGCGACCGGACCCACCGGCCCGACCGGGTCAGCCGGCGCAACGGGTCCGACCGGACCGACGGGTTCAGCCGGCGCGACCGGACCCACCGGCCCGACGGGAGCGACGGGATCCTCGGGCTCCGGGGTCGTCGCGTTCCAGGTGCCCGGCGGAACGCTCACGTGCACGCAGCTCACGTTCGGTGCGACGCAGACCACGTGCAGCAGCGTGCGTGTGAACGGCATCGAAGTTCAGTACGGCAACAGCAACGCAAACGCCGTATGCAACGCCGTTACCGGAGGTACCACCGGGGGCTACACCGGGGCCTACAGCTCGCTCGGCACCAAGGCGGCTTGGACTGGCGCCACG
>DASUTR010000540.1:0-4002 GCA_036374535.1 Polyangiaceae bacterium | reverse complement strand
TCGTTCATCAATACGACTTTTCCGAAGGGCGCCGCCCTGGCCGACTGGCTCACGACGACGGTCCGCGCGACGCCGGTGCGCGGGCAGCTCGAAATTTACGAGGGCCAACACTCGATCGCCGGCGTCAATCCGCCGACCACCGAGTGGATTCACGTCCCCATGAACCCGAACGAAGGGAATCTTCGCTCGAGCCAGTACATCACGTTCAACACGCCCGTCGAGGCGATGCCGGAAGCTCAGTGTGGTCGCGTCGTGCTCACCGACCTCCACATCGGCACGACCGTCGAAGTCGGCGGGGTCGAGACGGGCGGAGACCGCTCGAACCCGGGCACGGCGGAAGCATTCCCGAACGGCTGCCGCCTCGACCGCCCCATGTCGCCGCAGGCTCTCGCGCTCGCGTTCGTCTTCTTCGACCTCTCGTCGTGTGTCCAGCGCGACGACATGCCGCCGCGTCCGCCGGACCCGCCGCCGCGTCCAGGCGGAAGCGCGCCGCCACCCGGTGGAGCGCCGCCGCCGCCGCCCCCCCCGCCGCCGCCACCGCCACCCCCGCCGGTGCGCTGAAAAGGAAGGGTTCGGCGCGCGCTCGGGCCGAGCCCGAACGTCGCCGAACCCGCGCGCGCGAGCGCGTCAGCTATCGAGCGAGGCGCGCAGGAACCAGGCGTGCTTCTCGAACTCCGCCACGAGACGCGTGTAGAGATCGACCGTGTCGGCGTCGTCGAGCGCGTCCGCCGCCGCGCGCGACTCGCGCACACCCTCGAGGAATTTTTCGAAACGCTCCGCCAGGAGCTTTACGTGCTCGAGATCGCGCGTCGTGTCTTGCGGATAGTCGCTGAGCTTCGACGATTTGGCGACGTGTCGGACGGTGCCGTAGGCGCGCCCGCCGAGGGTCACCGCACGCTCGGCCATTTCGTCGTTGAACCCCGCGAGCCCGACGGCGAACGTCTCGAACAGCGGATGCAGGGCCGCGAAGTTCGGCCCCTTGATGTTCCAATGAGCGACTTTGATCTGGCTGTGGAGGTCGAGGCCGTCGGCGAGCCGATTGTTCAACGCGTCGATGATCTTCGCCCGAGCCTCCTCGGGCAGCTTGCTGGGGCTCTTGTACATTGGAGAGAAATCCTTTCGTCAGACACCATGCGTCCTGCCCCGCATCCAGCCAAGCCCGAAAAAGCAGGATGAGCGCCGATTTAGACTGTGTCTAAATCGAGGCGGGCCGGCTCCGGCCATTCGAGCTCCATCCCGACTCCGTAGGAAGTGGCTTTCCAGTGACCCACGAATCGGCGCAGGCGTTCTTGCACCCCGGCCACGAATCGTTCGGTCAGCCAGTCTGGCAGGGGCTGGCCGAGCGCGTCGGCCTTCGAAGGTGTAACCGCTCGTGGCCTCGCGGCGTACCCGCGCGCATGTCCCCCCTGCTCTACGGCGAGCTCGTGCCCTGGTACCGGCTGCTCGACCCGTTGAGAGATCATCTCGAAGAGGCGACGAGCTACCGCGCGGTGCTGGAGCGCGTGCTGCCGCCGGGACCCGCGACGCTGCTCGAGCTCGGCTCCGGTGCGGGGCAGAACGCGTTCTACTTGAAGCAGCGCTTTCGTTGCACGCTCGTCGACGTTTCCCCGGGCATGCTGGCGCTCTCGCGCGAGACGAATCCCGACTGCGAGCACCTACTCGGCGACATGCGCGACCTTCGAGTCGAACGCACGTTCGACGCCGTGTTCGTGCATGACGCCGTCATGTACCTGACGAGCGAGGCCGAGCTCGCGGCGGCCGCAACGACCGCGTTCGTCCACACCCGTCCCGGCGGCGCCGCGCTGTTCGCGCCCGACTACGTGCGCGAAACCTTTCGCGAGCGGAGCGAGCTCCACGCGAACGACGACGGTGCGCGCGCGCTTCGCTGTCTCGATTGGAGCTGGGATCCGGATCCGTCGGACGACACCTTCGTGACCGAGTACGCGTTCCTGCTGCGCGACGGACAAGACGTGCGCGCCGTTCACGATCGGCACGTCGAGGGACTCTTCGCGCGTGCGACGTGGCGCCGCGCGCTCGAGGGCGCGGGCTATCGCGTCGAGGGCGTACCGCGACCGTTCGACGACGAGATGACGGACGAGGTCTTTCTGTGCCGGAAGCCCGGTCGCTAATGGTGCCGGGGCGGCGAATCGAGCGGCGCGCGAACGGGGTCGATCTTCGGCGGCGAAACGGAAACGAGACCGACGGGAGGCATGGTCTGGCGCAAGCCCGCGCTGCGCTTTTTGAAGAATACGTAGAGCAGCCATGCGTCGAGCGCCGCGCACAGGCCGAGCACGCCGTACGCTTGCGGCAGCGCCACGAGCGCGAGCTCGGCGAGCACCCGCGAAAGGCCGAAGCCGACGATCCACACGTCGAAGCTCATGCAAACACGGCGAAACGTCTCGGCGTCGAGACGGCGAATCAGAATCGTGCCGAGCGGAATGCCGAGCACGACGCTCGGTGCGATGAGCGGCACGAGGCTCATGCTTTCCTGCGTGAATAGGCCGAGCTGATAGTAGGCGAACGCCGTCACCGAGGATTCCGCTACGCGAATCATGCCGAGCGCGGCGCGAAAGTCCTTCTTCACGAGGCCTTGGTTGTTGAACAGGACGGCGAGCGGCGGTCCCGAAATCGTCGTCACCGAGTAGAGGAAGCCGACGCCCGCCCCGAACGGAACGCCGACGAGCCGTTCGGACCGAATGGGGCGGCGAATGCCCGCCGCCTGGAAGAAAATGAGCGGCAGGAGCAGCACATAGGTGATGCACTTGATCCACGCGGGATGAAGCGACGTAAGGAGCTGGCTGCCGAGCCATACCCCGGGCAGGAGCCCGAGAATGATCGGCAGTACGCGACGCCACACCGCGGGAATGCTGTCGCGGTTCATGAGCAGCACGAACACGTTGATGACCACCTCCACCATCACCATGGTGGGGTTCAAAACACGGTTCGTATAGAAGAGCAGGGCGACCGGGACGGTGAGCGACGAGAACCCGTAGCCGAGCGCGCCGTTAACGACCGCCGCGAGGGCGGTGATCACGATGAGCACGAGCGAGGCGGTATCGAGATCCATGCGGTCGCCCTCAAGCTTCGGCCATTTCCCAGTCAGCAAGTAGAATTAAATGACGAGCGATTTCTTATAGTTCCGACCAATATTTTCGCTCGGAAGAAAAAGAACGGCCGGATGTCGATCCTCCCTGCCTTCGTTCGTCGCCTATGCAGAGCCAGGCCGAGGTGGCCGGCTGAAGTAAGGAGAAAGTCCGATGCGAGTCATGGTGATCGTCAAGGCCACGAAAAACAGCGAAGCCGGCATCATGCCGAGCGAAGAGCTCCTCATGAAGATGGGCAAGTACAACGAAGAGCTCGTCAAGGCGGGTGTCATGCTCGCCGGTGATGGTGTCCACCCGAGCGCCAAGGGAAAGCGCGTCCACTTCGCCGGCGGCAAGAAAACGGTCGTCGACGGACCGTTTTCCGAGACGAAGGAGCTCCTTGCCGGCTACTGGATCTGGCAGGTGAAGTCGATGGACGTAGCCCTGGAGTGGGCGCGCCGCTGTCCCGATCCGATGCCGGATGAAGAAGGGATCCTCGAACTTCGGCCCCTGTTCGAGATCGAGGATTTCGGCGCCAACGCCACGCCCGAGGTTCGCGAGCACAACGCGCGCCTGCAGGCGGAAATGGAAAAGCAGGGCCACAAGTAGTCGAGCGCGAGCGAGGAGATCGAGATCATGAGCAAGCTCCGGGTCAACTGTTTCACGCTCTCGCTCGACGGCTACGGAGCGGGTTCGGATCAAGGTCTGGAGAACCCGCTCGGCAGGCACGGCGACGAACTCCACGACTGGTTGGTCTCGACGCGCACGTTCCGCACCATGTACGGAGACAGGGACGGCGGAACGACCGGCATCGACGACGACTTCGCGCGCCGAGGCATGGAAAACCTCGGCGCGTGGATCCTCGGCCGCAACATGTTCGGGCCGATCCGCGGTCCTTGGCGCGACGGCGCCTGGCGCG
>DASUTR010000539.1:0-7942 GCA_036374535.1 Polyangiaceae bacterium | reverse complement strand
GTGCTCTTGGCGCAGGTGCTCCTCGGCGGTCCCGACGTGCTGCTTCTGGACGAGCCGACCAACCACCTCGACATCCTGTCGATCCGCTGGCTCGAAAAATTCCTCGCGAACTACCGCGGCTGCGCCGTCGTCATCTCTCACGATCAGCGATTCCTCGACAACGTCGCGACGCACGTCCTCGACGTCGACTACGGCACGGTCAGTCTGTTCACGGGCAACTACACGGCGTTCGTTCGTCAAAAAACGGAGCTTCGCGCCCAGAAGGAACTCGAGGTCGCACGCGCGGAAGCGTCGATCGCGGAGAAGCGCGCCTGGGTCGAACGCTTCGGGGCCAAGGCCAGCAAGGCACGCCAAGCCCAGAGCCGCCTCAAACAGATCGAACGCATCGAGGTCGAGGAGCTTTCGACGAGCTCGCGGCGCGCGCCGCGTTTTCGCTTCGCCGCCTCGCGTCCGAGCGGAAAAGAGGTGCTCGAGCTCGCTCACATCCGAAAATCCTACGGGGAAAAGACGGTGCTCAGCGACGTTTCGCTGCTCCTTCGCCGGGGCGAGCGCGTCGCGATCATCGGGCCGAACGGCCTCGGAAAATCCACGCTGCTGAAGATTGCGACCGGAAACGTCGCGGCGGACGCGGGTAAGCTGAACTGGGGCTACGAGACCCACGTCGGGTATTTTCCGCAGGACCACCGCGAGCTCTTGCTCGACCCGGCCGCGACGCCGCTCGATATCGTCTCCGCCGCGCTGCCGCTCGAAGGGCCGAACGTGATCCGCGGTGAGCTCGGACGCGTTCTCTTCTCGGGCGACGACGTGCACAAGACCGTCGGTGCGCTCTCGGGCGGAGAGGCGGCCCGCCTGATCTTCTGCACCATCATGGCGAAGAAGCCGAACGTGCTCGTGCTCGACGAGCCGACGAACCATCTCGATCTCGAATCGATCGACGCGCTCGTCTCGGCGCTGCGCGAGTTCGACGGCACGCTCTTGTTCGTCTCGCACGATCGCGCCTTCGTGGCGGCGCTCGCCACGCGCATTCTCGAGGTCACGAGCGAAGGCTTCCGCGACTTCCCCGGAACGTACGACGAGTATCTCGCGCGCTCGGGCGACGACCACCTGGACGCGGACGCGGTGGTGCTCCGCGCAAAACAAGAGAAGGCGACGGCCCCCGGTACGGCGACCGCGGGCGCGCTGTCCTGGGAAGAGCAGAAACGCCGCAAAAACCGCAAAAAGCAGCTCCCCGTGCAGCGCGACAAGGTGCTCGCCGAGCTCGAAACGGCGGAAGCGCGGCAGAAGGAGATCAAACGGCAGTGGGGCGATCCGAGCTTTTACCAAAGCACGACCCAGGCCGAGCTATCGAAGCTCGAGCACGAAGAACGCGAGCTCGCCTTGCGTATCGATCGACTCACGAGCGAGTGGGAAGCGCTCGAGACGGAGCTCGAGAGCCTTGCCGGCCTCTGAGCGGTTCGCTCAGTCGGGCGTAACGGGAGAGGAAACGTCGGGACGCGGCGCCGGGACGCCGTTCTCGGACGCAGGAGCGCTCGCCGGCGCCGGAGCAGCCGTCGCGGGTGAAACCGCGGTCGGTTCCGGCGTGGCCGTTGGTGGTACCGCCGTACCGGCGCTCGAATCGAGGCTCGACTCGTCGCCGGGGGAAACGTCCGTGTCCGGCTTCGGAGCTTCGCGCTTCGGCGCGCGCTTCAAACGGATGGTAACGGAATCCCGCGAACCATCGAGCGTGAAGTTCGACGGCACGTAGCCGTCGTGGAGCGCGGTGAAACGTTGCTTCACGTCGCGCTCGACACTCACCTCGAGGCCTCCGGTTCCGAGCCGCTCTCCCGCTCGAAAAATGACCGACCCCATGGGAACGGTCTTGATGGTGACCAGAACCGTCGTTGCCGCCTTTTCGGGCGACGCGCCCGTGGCCGCTTCGGGCGCCGGGGCCGGCGTGGCGACGGCTTCGCTCGTGACCGCCGGCAGGGCTGGCTGCGTCGGACGTGGTTCGGGCGGTCGATCCGGAACCCGGCGTTCGGGCGCCCGCGCAACGGCTGCTGCCGACGCCCTCGGGCTCGCAAACTGAGTCCACGCAACGCCCGCGACGACGAGTGCTGCGGCACTCGCGACGACCGCCACGAGCGCTTTTTTTCCGCGCTGTCGTCCTCGGAACTCGCGCCAATCGGCGTCGCTCGGCACCGTGGGGCCGCTGCTCGGCGGCGGCGCGACACTCACGCCGGCGCGCGCAGCGTTCGCGTCGTCGGCGCTCGGGTCGCTCGCCGGCCAATCGTCGTCGCGGACGCTTTCCTCCGCCACGTCCGCGCTTACGTCGACGTCGAGACGCGAAGCGTGCGGAACTTGGACGGCAGGGAGCGGCATCGTGCTCGAGCGCGGGCGAGGCACGGCGAGGACCGGCGCGAACGACGGCTTCGCCGCCGGGGCGGTGCTTGCGGGACGCGGCGTCGGACCCGGCGACGGTGGCACGCTGATCGTTGCAGAAGGACGCAATTTCAGCGGCTTGGGCGGCGGGTTCAGGCGTGACCGACGGGATGCGGGTTCAGGCGACCCGTTCACGGGCGCAGGAAGCCGCGACGTCGTGGGTCGAGGCGCCAAGCCGACGATGCTCGACTTCAGAACCGTTCTCGGCGCGGGAGTGCTCGCGAGCGCCTTCGAGGGGGCGTTTTCGGATTCGGGCACGTCGTCCCAACCCGCGTCGAGGTCCTCCGCCGGGATTCCGGCGGTCCGTGTCCCGACTCGTGAGCCGTCAGCGCCTAAGGCCATATCCTTTAGGTACCCGATGCTGCCAATGACGTCTCAGCACCGGTCGTACGTATTCTTATGGGGGTGGCCGCAGATTTTTATGAGCCGCTCTGGAAGCGTCGCGGCACAGGTCATGCTTGCGTCGCAATTAACCTCTGCCCTACGGCTGGCTCGTCGAGAACGAGACCTGAGCGTAGCCCATGCTTTGGAGCGCGTTGACGACCTGAATGACCCGCTCGTACGCCGCGTCCGAAGGGGCGCGGATGGTGATTCGTGAATCACCACTCGGCTTCGGAACGAGCCTCGGAAGCTCGGACAGTGAGGCGACCGTCCCGCGTTCTTTACCGTGCTGAAAGACGGTGAGTCCGCCGCCGGTGTCGAGGCGGACTTCCACTGCGGGCGGCCCGGAGCTGCTCGACGCGGTAGCAGGCGGAGCAACGGAGCGAACGTAGTCGGTGGATTCGTCGAGCGCGCGAGCGGCGCTCGGCAGCTCGGATTCGGGAAAATCGTGAAGCAGCATCGATTGGCGCAAGCGGACCCAGGCGTCGGCGGAATCGAACGCCCCGTCGGTCGAACCGGAGCCACACGCGGCGAGGTTCGGAGCGTCGGTCAGTCGCGGGCAATACTCCTCGCCGCACACCGCGACGGCGTCCCGAAAACTCGGAGCGGGCCTGGAACCCCACTGTTTCTCCGTGACGGCTCGACATCGAGGGCCGCCGACGAGGCTCGCGCACGCGACCATGAGCGCGCTCGCTCTTTCCAGCGAAGGCGTCGCTCCACGCGCTTCGTCGATCGCGGCACGACACGTCGTGATCGCGGTGTTCGGCGACCATCCGGGCCACGAAAGCACGATGCTCTTCGCGGGAACGGTTTCGCGCGGCGCCGAAGCGGGCGGTTGCGACGTACATCGCGAGAGCACGACCACCAGCGCAGAAGCTTCGAGCGCTCGAGCGAGCCACCGCGTAGGCACGGGGAGCTTCTATCATACGACCGAAGCGCTTCCCGCCGGCTCGTGCTACCGAGCGCTCTCCGATGAGCGAAAAACCGCCCGAGCTCGAGATCCCGTTCGACCAAATCGGCGGCGAGGCTCCCGTGCGCGCGCTGGTCGAGCGCTTCTACGACGCCATGGAAGAGCACGAGCCGGAGCTCGCCGCACTCCATCAGATGGAAAACGGCAAGATCAGCCGCGGCGCGCGCGACCGCTTCGCGCTCTTCCTCATCGGTTGGCTCGGCGGACCGCAGGAATACGTGCGCCTACACGGCCATCCGCGCCTGCGCATGCGCCACGCTCACGTTCCGGTGAACCTGACGATGCGCGACGCCTGGCTCCGCAGCATGCAGCGCGCCCTCGAGCACCCGAGCATCTCGGCGAACGCGCGCGCGTTTCTGACGGCGAAGTTCGCCGACCTCGCGAACTTCTTGCGCAATCAGGCGGAGTAGACGAACCCGTTCGCTCGCTCCGCGCTCGGACCTCCGTCGTTCGAGACGCCCCGACCGCCCAACCCACACTCACCGCACGCCTTCCATGAACCTCGCTCTGTTCGACTTCGACGGCACCGTCACGCACGCCGACACCTTCAAGCCGTTTCTTCAGTTTGCGTCGAGCCCGCGCCGGTGGGTTCTCGGAACGCTCCTACTCGCACCGATGATCGTCGGGTACAAGATCGGACTCGTGCCTACGCCGCGGATGCGCGCCGCCGCCGCGATGACGTGCTTTCGCGGTCGCAAAGAGCCCGAGGTGCAAGCACAAGGGCGACGTTACGCAGAAACCTTGTCCGCTCTGATTCGTGACGAGGCTCGAGAGCGATTGCAATGGCACGAGCGGAACGGCGACCGAATCGTCATCGTATCGGCTTCGCTGAACGCATATCTCGAGCCGTGGTGCGCCGCTCGGGGTTTCGAGCTCGTCTGCACGGAGCTCGCCTCCGTCGATGGCGTTCTCACGGGCCGCTACCAAGGCGGCGACTGCACCGGGAAGGAAAAGGCGCGCCGTGTTCGGGCGCGCTACGATCTCGCGAGCTATCGCGTCGTGTACGCCTACGGTGACACCGACGAGGACCGGCCTCTCCTCGAGCTCGCGCACAAGCCCTACTTTCGCTGGCGCGAGCTGACGGGGGACGCAGCGTAGCTCTCGGGACGTCGTCACGCAGCCGGTCCGGCCCGGCAATTGCCGTCGAGTCAGGTCCGGCGCCGCGCGCGGATCACCGCATCGACGCCCGTGCCCGCGACCGCGCGCGGACGCTCCTCGGCGACGACGAACTCCCATACCTCGGGATCGAGCGCAGCAACCGCACCCTCGACCGAGACTTGTACCTGATTGGCGGCAGCCGTCGGCGCACCGGTGCTCGGATCGATCGGGCGATGTCCGACGAGGAACAACGTCCCCCGCGGAGCGACTCCGCTCGCCATCCGGCGCACCATGTCTTCGACCGAGCCGGCGACGTGCACATACAAGCAAACGACGAGATCGTAGCGTCCCCACGCCGGCGTCCAGGTGCCGAGATCACCCTCGAGCCACTCGATGCGGTCCGCGATATCCGCGCCGGCCGCTTCCGCCAGCCCCCGCCCGTGAGCCAGTGCAGCGGCGGAGAAATCGACCGCCGTGACCTGCCAGCCGTGCGCGGCGAGCCAGAGCGTCTCCGCGCCGTGACCACACCCGGCGTCGAGCGCACGCCCCGGCGCAAGCTCGAGAGCCGCTGCCGTTAGATGCGCGTTCGGCGGACGCTGCGCGACCTTGTCGGCGTGCTCGCGCAGCGCCTTCGACCAGAGCTCCTCCCAGTGGTCTCGATCGAACTTGGGTCTGGTCATCCGAGCCCCCCCTCGCACGTCCCACGAGCTCGGCTCGTCACTTGCGACCACGCAGAGCCGCGCAGTCCGTGCCGGGCCACGCCGCTTCGATCTCGTTTGCTTGCGCCTCGGCGCTGAAGCGCTCCCAAACGATGCCGAGCGCGTCCGTCTCGGAAGTGAACGAGGTGGCATCGACATCTTCCCAACCCAAGTGACGCAAGTGACCCGGAGGAACGGCACCGTCGCGACGAATCGACACGTTGAGCTCGCTGGTACGAAACAACGCATACTCGCCGTCGACCACCACCGCCGGTTCGACGCCGAGCCGAACCCGGTAGTCCGCGACGGCGGAAGCGACATCGGCGCAGCTGAGGGCGATGTGGAAACGCAACGTCGAACCTTCCGAAGCGGATGCTACCATTCTGCGAGCGTCGAAGACGAAAGGGATGTTCGCATCGGTCGTTCGAGAGCGGTACGGCGCTTCCCGAAGCGTTCGCGCAATGGGGCGGCAACGTTCGCCGGGGCACGCCAGTTCACATGAAGAAGATCGAAATGACGGAGCTCGTCCTCGCAGCCAAAAAGACGAAGAAGAACACCTGGGCCGCCCTCGCGGAGCGGGTCGGAGTGTCGGAGGTCTACCTCGCTTCCTGCTGCTACGGCGAAAACTCCATGGTTCCGGAAACGGCAGAGAAGCTCTGCTCCGCCCTTGACCTCGACGAATCGGTGAAGAACGCGCTGATCGAGTTTCCGACCAAGGGCAACAGCCTGGAAGGCAAGATCGTGCCGACCGATCCGCTGCTCTACCGCTTCTACGAAATCCTTTGTGTGTACGGGTCCTCGCTCAAGGACGTCATCCAGGAGAAGTGCGGTGACGGAATCATGAGCGCCATCGACTTCACACTCGAAGTCAAAAAGGAGGAGAACCCGAAGGGCGACCGCGTCGTCGTGACCATGAACGGGAAGTTCCTCCCGTACAAGCGCTTCTGAGGCGCTTCGACGCTATGTGCACTGAATGCAGACGATCGTCTCCGTCGGAAACGTCCCATCAGCCGCAAGGTACGCAAGACGGTCCATCGACATACGAGGGAACGAGGTCACCTGGACGTCTTCGTGACCGACGACCGCGCAAAACTGGATCTCACTGCAGGTGAGAGCCAGTCCCGCCACTCGGCGGACGAATCGGTCGTAGCGCGTTTCCTTCGGTCGGCGGGCAGCGACAGCGCGGGAAATCTTTGCTTCTGACCAACCTTTCGCACGATAGCGAGCCCGTTCGCGTTGCTCATCGAACCGCTTCGGGCTCGCCGCATAGATGTCGCACGAGCAATGGCCACTCGGGTCCGTCACGGTGAAGGCCGACCAAGCGCGCGGAAACTGTGAAGTGACGCCTGGGCTCCGACAGTCAGACACGCGCAAGTCATCCGAGGGCCACGCGCGCACCTGGCCGCCATGCTCCCGCGGAACGGCGATATGGACGAAGTAGCACACCCGGTCGCTCCAACCCGTCCAACGTAGCGGGCTCGCAAGCGAAGGTCGAGCGCAGCGAGAGCCGCATCTGCTTCAGCCCGAAATTAGGCAACTCGTTCGGCGTTAGCGAGCCAGCCCTGGGTTGTGGCTTCGGATCGTTGCGAGTTCGTCCGCACGCCACCAAAGCGCGTGTCCAAAGTGGCGTAGTTCCCGAAGGGGGAAAAGAGGGCGGAGCGACCCGTCCGTCGAACGCAGATTCTCTATTCCGAGGTATCGCAGATCGGTGAGGCCACCCAGCGGCGAAAGGCTCTCGACGACCTGCGTGGTCCACATGCTGCCTCGAATCGCGAGTCCTTTCAGCTTGGTGAGGTGCGCGACAGGACCAAGGTCGCGGATTAGTTTTGCGTTCTCGAGCTCGAGCCACAGGAGATTTCGAGCGCGCGCAATTCCGTCGATGGATCGTATGCGGGTACAATTGTTGATCGAAACGAACCGCAAATGGTCAACGGCCCAGAGGGCGTCGAGGGATTCGACGTTGGAGTTCTTGGCCCATAGCCCCTCCAGTGAGGGCATGTTGCAGATGCCCTTCAGGAGTTCCTGGTTCAACGTGCCCGTCACCCACAGAAACCTGACGTTCTTCATCAACGGAAGCGCTTCGACCCAAACGCGCATCCGGTTCCGGCGCTCCCGAGAGTCTTTCGCCGTGCAGGAGAAGAGTAGCCGGGGACCTCCTTCGTAGGCGTCGGGGGTTTCGACGGCAGGCGGGGGCCACCCTTCGCCCGGGCGGTGGTACCAAAGCCCTTCTTTCTGATCACGTTCGGTCAGCTGGTACACGTTCAGGCCCGGCTACTTAAGGCACGGCGTTCCCATCGAAGACAGCGCGGAAGGTGTCTTCAAGGACGGCGGGCGGGACTCTTGTCCGCCCGACAGTATTGCCGTTCAGAGGTGGACG
>DASUTR010000538.1:0-2354 GCA_036374535.1 Polyangiaceae bacterium | reverse complement strand
TCCACCGCGTCGATCTGCGCTACGACCACCGGCTCGGTTCGCGCGGCTCGATGCGCAGCGCCGTGACAATCGGGCTCGACCGCTCGCTGCTACAAGACCAAGAGCGCTCCGTGCGCGACCGTATGGCCTCGGCGCGAACGGAGCTCGAGTACCGCGCGTCGCGCGACGTGCTCGTGCGCGCCGGAACGGATCTCGCGCTCGACACCTACGACGTGACGATCGGCACGAACGATCTGTCGCCGACGGCGGCACGCGCCTCCGAGTTCTTTCCGTCGCGCACGGATGTCGCGGCGGGCGTGCGAGGCGACCTCGTGATCGACCTCGACTCGCGCTTCACGCTCACCCCGGGCGTGCGCGTCGATCTCTACGGTTCGCAGGGCGTCGCGGCGCTCGCCGTCGATCCGCGTCTCGCGTGGCGCGCCGAGCTCGGCCAACGTTTGGCGCTGCTCGGGGCGCTCGGCATCGCCCACCAGCCGCCGTCGTTCGTCGTGCCGCTCCCTGGATTTCAACCGGGCGGCTTGCGTGGCGGGCTCCAGCGCTCGATTCAGGAGAGCTTCGGCGTCGAGTTCGATCTCGGTCAAGGGACCATCGCGACCGCCACGGTCTTCCAGAACGCCTTTTTCCAAATGAGCGATCCGCTCGGGGCACTCGAACCGATCGTGAACGGCTGCGCGCCGGGCCAGTACCCGACGGGGTCGATCGGCGGGGACCTCGGCGAGCAGCCCGACGAGCCTTCGTTCTGCGGCGCCCGCTTCGAGCCCGGCACGCTCGGACCGGACCGCAGCGGAGGAGGGGGACAGGCCGCCGACAGCCGCGGCGGGCGGCGCATCGGACGTGCGTTCGAAGCGCGCACCCTGGGCTCGTCGCGAGGCTTCGAGCTTTATTTCAAGCGGCGCCTCACCGCGCGCCTCGGCGGCTTTCTCTCGTACACGCTGTCGCGCTCGACCAGAAGCTACGAGAATCGGAGCTACGTCGCGTCGTTCGATCGCACCCACGTCGCGAACGCTGCGATCGTCTACGAGCTCGGCCGTCGCTGGCGCGTCGGAACACGGCTCGTCTTCTACACGGGGCTTCCCAAAGCGCCCGACCCGACCGACCCCGATTCGACGCGGCTTCCCGCGTTCTTTCGCGCCGATCTCCGGCTCGAGAAGCGCTGGCAGCTCGGAGAAACGTCGTGGATATCGTTCGTCGCCGAGTGGATGAACGCGACCCTTTCGAAGGAAGCTGTCACGACGACGTGCACGCTCGAAGGATGCGAGGCGGAAACCATCGGTCCCGTGACCATTCCGAGCCTTGGAGTAGAAGGAGGATTCTAGTGGAACGAGCCCGCACGAATCGAACGCTCCACGCGCTTTTTCGCGCCGTGCCCGTCGTCTTCTTGATCGGTTGCCAGGACGAACCTCCCGAGCCACCGCCGTGCGACGACGCGTGCACGGACGGCATCGCGCTTCGCTCGCTCCGCGAAACGATGAAGCTCGTTTACAACATCACGCTCCAGGGCAACCCCGAGGGCGCGCAGGACGAGTCCACTCCCTGCCCCCTCGGCGGCAGCGCGCGCATCTTCGGCACGGCGACAGCGAACCCCGTGCACGGCGCGACCGAGGTCGAGCTCACGTACGAGCTCGACGATTGCCGCTACGTGGAGATCGACGATGAACCCGTCGAGACGTACGCGATGATGGTCGACGGCGTCGTGACCCAATCCGGCGTCCTCGCGGTGCAGCCGACGGCGACGACGGCCCTACTCTTCCAGAGCGATTCGGTGACGCTGACGGGCAGCGTGTTCGATCCCCCGCGGCCCTTTCTCGAGGAAGACTGCGTGCTCGACGTGGTCCAGAACGGAAACGATCTCTCGGGCCTCTTGTGCGAGCGCGAGGTCGGCGTGGACCTCGGCGGGCCGCAGAACTGACGACACGAGTCGGTGGAGCTGGGCTCCTACCGAATCCCACATTGTCGGTGAGCGCGGAACGGTCCCGCTCGTTCGCAATCGGATCTATGCTTCGAGGCATGCTGGGTACGTTCGTGCGCCGCGGGCGGCCGTGTCTCGCGCTCCTTTCGGCACTCGTGCTTTCGGCGTGTGGCTCGAACGACGAGTCGAGTCCGAGCGACGAGGCCGAGACGGGTGGCACGGCGAGCGGTGGTACGAGCTCCGGTGGCAGCGCCGGAGCGACGTCGGGTAACGGCGCGAGCACGTCGGGTAACGGCGGGAGCACGTCGGGTAACGGCGGAAACACGTCGGGCAATGGCGGGAGCACGTCGGGTAACGGCGGAGCGAGCGCTTCCGGCGGCGGCGGCAACGCCGGCAGCGGCGCGACGGACCCGGGCGACGGCCCGCCTGCGGGCAATCCCGACGG
>DASUTR010000537.1:0-2544 GCA_036374535.1 Polyangiaceae bacterium | reverse complement strand
GCCGAACGAGCGAAGCTCCACGCTCCTCGCCCCGAGCGAGCAGCGCGCCCGCCGAAACTTCGGCGACGCCCCCGCCCCCACCCGCCGTCGACGTCGTGCCCCTCGCGGAGCCGCTGCCCGCCGCGCCCTCGGCGAAAAGCGCGCCGAAGCCGCTCGCCGCAACGGAGCCGCGCGCCACGGAGCGTCCCAAGGAATCGCGAGCGAAGAAAACGAGCGAAGCCCCGAAGCCCGCCGCGAGCGGCGGCGTCGGAAAAACGCTGACGCTGAGCACGCGCGAGCCTTAGGCTTCGTTCGCTGTTTTCGGTGGCGAGACGCTCTCCGCGTCTTCGGCATCTGATAAAACCGGTCCCATGCGCTTTCGGGCCGTACTCGCGGGCTCGCTCGTCGCGAGCGCTTCGCTCCTGTGGCCGCTCGGCGCCCGGACCGAGCCGCCGCGCGAGGAGGCGCCGATCGACCCCAGAACGGCCGAAGCACGCGCTCACTTCAAGAGCGGAACGAAGCTCTACCAAGAGGGAAACTACGCGGGCGCCCTCGCCGAATTCGAGGCCGCCTACGAGAGCAAGCCGGGTCCCGGGTCGTTACAGAACGTCGCGCTCTGCCAGAAAGCGCTGCTTCGCTACGCCGAGGCCGCCGACTCGTTGAAGCTCCTTCTGGAGCGCCACGGCGCCGAGCTCTCGGACGAAGAGAAGACGGCCGCGCGCACGGCGCTCGAAGAGCTCGAGGCGAACGTGGGCTCGCTCGCCGTCAGCGTGCGTCCCGCGCACGCCAGGGTCAGCCTCGACGGCCGTGCGCTCGACACGAGCGCGCTCGGCGCGCCGCTCCGGACGAACGTCGGCGATCACGCGGTCGTCGCGCACGCGCCCGGGTACGCGCGCGTCACACGATCGGTGCGCGTCGTTGCGGGCTCGCGCCCCGTCGCCGTCGAGCTCGTGCTCGCTCCGGTCATGGGATTTCTCGAAGTCACGACGACGGACCCGGCGGCCGTCGTCGCGATTGACGGGCGGCCCGTGAGCATGGGCGGCTTTTCGGGACCGCTCAGTCCCGACGAGGAACATCTCGTTCAAGTCTACCGCGCGGGATTCGAGCCGTTCGAGACACGTGTGACGCTCGGCGTCGGCGAGACGCGCACGATCTCCGGCGTGCTCGGACCCCGCACCGGCGCCGCGCCGGGCGCTCCTACCGGCGAGCGCGGCCTACCGCCGCCTCCCGAGGCGAGGCCGAAGCTCGGCTGGTACAGCATCGCCGGGCTGAACTTGTTCGGCACGGGCCCTGCGCCGCTCCGATTCGACACCGAAGGCGACGCGACGAGCGGCGGCGCGCTGTCCCTGAACCTGAGGCTCGGACGGGGCGTCAGAAAGACGTTCGGAGTCGAGATGCTCCTCGACGCGGGCCAGCTGAACGTCGAGGACGCCTGTGACACCGCGACGATCGAGGGTGACGTCGCCGGAGATTGCGACAGCGCCGATCGCATCAGCCGCAACTATCAGCTCGGCTGGTTTCGCTTCGGCCCCGTCGTGCGCCTGACCACGGCGGGCGAGCACGTTCGCGTCGGAGGCGGGCTCGGCGCCGGTCTCGTCTGGCACGAGCTTCGCGTCGCAGCGCACGCCGCCGACGAGAATCGTCAGGGCGGAAGGGCCGCGGGCTGGGATGCGTTCGCGTTGCTCGAAGTGGGCGTCGCCTATCACTTCGGACACCTTTCGATCGGTCTCGATCTCGTCGGCCAAGTCGACGGGGCATCGAGCCTCGAAGGGGAGTTCGATGGGGCGAATCGGCGCGCCTTCGAGCGCTCGGGCAACGCGCTGCCGCTGCTGGGCTTCGGTCTGCGCGCAGGGTACAGTCAGTGGACGACCGAGAAGAAGACGCCATGACCGACACGAAGGCGATCGAAACCCACTCGTCCGACACGCGCCGCTTCACGCCGAGCGCGGCGTTCTCCGAACGGGCGCGCATCCGCTCGCTCGCCGAGTACGAAAAGCTCTACCGCGAAAGCCTGGATTCTCCGGAGGCGTTCTATCGGCGCGAGCTCGGCGAGCTCGTGTTTCGCACGCCGTTCACGACGCTTTCGGAGTGGAAATTGCCCTTCGCGAAGTGGTTCGTCGGGGCGACGTTGAACGTCACCGAGAGCTGCCTCGATCGACACCTCGGCACCGAGCGCGAGAACAAGCGGGCGCTCGTCTGGGAAAGCGAGCCCGGGGAAACCAAGAGCATCACCTACGGCGAGCTCGCGCGCGACGTGAAGCGCCTCGCAGCGACGCTGCGCGGGCTCGGCGTGAAGAAGGGTGATCGCGTCGCGATCTACATGGGCATGGTGCCCGAAGCGGTGACCGGCATGCTCGCCTGTGCCCGCATCGGCGCTCCGCACACCGTCGTTTTCGGCGGCTTTTCCGCCGAGTCGCTGCGCGATCGCATCCACGACTGCTCCGCCAAGGTCGTGCTCACCCAAGACGGCGCGTACCGGCGCGGTAACGTCGTGCCGCTGAAGGCGACCGTCGACAAGGCGCTCGAGGGCACGTCGAGCGTCGAGAAGGTGCTCGTCCTCCGCCG
>DASUTR010000536.1:0-4472 GCA_036374535.1 Polyangiaceae bacterium | reverse complement strand
TGTCGCCCACGAGCACGCCGCCGAGCAGGCGCGTCTTGTCCTCGCTGATGACGAGCTTCTTGTAGACGCCCTTGACGAGGTCCTCGTACGTGATCGACGATCCCGTCGTGTCCGCGAAGGGATCGCCGAAGCTCGCGACGTCCACGCCGAGCAGCTTGAGCTTCGACGATTGATCGGCGCCTCGGAACTCGGTGCGTGAGTCGGTCAGGGTGCGAGCGAGCGCGCTCGCCATCTCGTAGCCCGGGGCGACGAGCCCGTAGACGGTGCCGCGATGGAGGGCGCACTCTCCGATGGCGTAGATCGCCGGATCGTTCGTGCGGAGCTCGTCGTCGACGACGATGCCGCCGCGGTCCCCGACGTCGATTCCCGACTGGCGGGCCAGCTCGTCGCGGGGCCGAATGCCCGCCGCGATCACCACGAGCTCGCAGTCGAGCGGCTCGCCGTCGGCGAACTCGACGCCTTCGGCACGAGCGTCGCCGAGGATGCGCTGAGCCGCGCGACCGAGGTGCACGTTCACCCCGAGGGCCCGGATGCTGCGGGTGAGCAAGCGCGCGCCCGCGCTGTCGAGCTGCCGCGGCATGAGCCGCGGCGCGAATTCGACGACGTCGGTCTTGAGGCCGAGGTTTCCGACGGCTTTGGCGGCCTCGAGCCCGAGGAGGCCGCCGCCGAGAACGACGGCCCGCTTCGCGTGCTTCGCGTACTCGCGAATTCCGTCGAGATCCTCGATGGTGCGGTAAACGAACACGCCCTGTTTGTCGACGCCGGGGATCGGCGGAACGAACGCCATCGACCCCGTACAGAGCACGAGCGCGTCGTACGGGATCCACTCGCCGCTCGACGACTGCACGGCGCGCTGCTTCCTGTGGATGCGCACGGCGCGTTCGCCGAGGAGCAGGCGAATCTTCTTTTGTCGATACCAGTCGAGGGGCGCGAGCGAAAGCTCGTCGGCGCTCGATTTCTCGAGGTAGCTCGTGAGGTTGACGCGATCGTACGCGGGGCGCGGCTCTTCGCAGAAGGTCGAGATGCGGAACTTGCCGGCGGTGTCGAGCTCGGTCAGCCGCTCGCAGAACTTCCAGCCGACCATGCCGTTGCCGACGACGACGACCTCTTGCTGCTTGGCGCGGCCGTTGGTCACACGCGGCGGCGGCTCGGTCGCAGGGCTCGCCTCCGCCTCGGGCGAGGCGACGATCCCGCTCACCTCGATGAGCTGCGGACGCACGAACACGGCGCGAGGAAGCTCGAGATCCGGAGCAATGCCGTGCTGGCGGAGCGCGAGCTCGGTGCCCGCGCCGATGAACGTGATGCGCAGTTTCGCGAGCGCCGCGCGGAGCTCGTTCGTCTTGCCGCGGACGCAGGCCACGTCCCAGAGCCGCTCGACCTGCGGTGCGGCGCTGAAAACGACCGCGTCGAGGCTGCCGCCCGTCACGAGCTCGAACAGCTCGACGGCCGCCGTTTCGGAAACGTTCGTGCGCGAGAGCAACCTGAGCGTCGCGCCCCGCCGCTCGAGCGTCTCCGTGATGCGGGTATCCGGAGCGAGCGAAGCGAGTCCGACTACGTGGCCGTGTACGTCGAGGTTCTCGATTGCCGAGAGCAGGCCGTCCGCGGTCGAGGTCGCCGACGTCATGTCGCCGCGCAGGCCGATCTCGCGAAGCGCCGCCGCGACCCGCGGCCCGAACGCGATCTTGCGCGCGGCTTTGAGCGCCGCGATCGCTTCCGGCTCACGGTCGAGCTGGCGCGCGAACTCGACGATCAGACGCACGCCTTGCGCGGTGAAGAACACGACGTCGTCGAACTCCCCTTCGAAGAGCTCGATGATCCAGCTTTCGAGCGGCCGGGCGCCGGGCTCGGCCGAGTCGATCGAGAACCGGTGGAGGCGCGCGCCCTCGAGCCGGATCATGCGGGAAACCGCGGTAAAATCCGGCGAACCCGGGATAGCGACCCGGGCGCCTGCGAATACACCTTTCCTGTCCATCGCTGCGTGCGTCTCCCGCAATGGTGATGAAAAGAACCACTCTTCGTCTCCCGACGCCGTTCGCGGGCGGGAGATTCGAATGCGACCTTCGACGATCAGTCTATGCGAGGAAACGTTCGGGTCAACGTGGAAGATCGCGATTTTTCCGCATGAAAAGCGCGTTTAGCAACGAACACGACATCGTCCGGATACCTCGACATCGCGGTGAAACGTTCCGCAACGCGCATGAAACGAACGCCCGCCGAGTCGACGAAAGGAAACGTGACGACGCGCGCCTTGCGTCCTTCGGAAACGGATCTCGGACGGTGCGGCGCCCGCGCCGGTGCCTGCGAACGCGGGACGGAGCGACGCTACCCGCCCGAGACGGGCGGGATGACGGCCACGACGTCTCCGGCTTCGACCGGGTGCGTCGAGCTTCGGAGCTCTTCGCCGACGGCGAAGCGGCAGCGGGAGAGCGCGCCCCGAAGCTCGGGGTGGGTCCGTTCGAGCCAGCGGGAAAGAGCCTGGACGTCTGCGATTCCTGCGGGAAGCTCGAGCTCCTCGCGGTCGCGTCCGAGCCGCTCGCGGATCGCCGCGAAGTAGAGCACGGTGATGCACCCCGGCCGCGAGCTCATCGTATACCTGAAACAGCTAGCATGACCCCCACCCCTGGGCACGAGGCAGAAGGCGAACGGACCGGGCGGCGCGACGTTCGCGTGCTCACCGTCACGGTGAGCGATACGCGTACCGACGCGGACGACGAGGGAGGGGCGCGACTCCGCACGTTGCTCGCCGACGCAGGGTTCACGCTCGTCCCGCACCGCATCACGCCCGACGACCCCGAGCGATTGCGCGCAATCGTGAAGGAGGTCGGCGACGGTGATCTCGCCGACGTCGTCATCACGACGGGGGGGACCGGCATCGCCCCGCGCGATTCGACGCTCGAAGCGCTCGAGGCGCTCTTCGACAAGCGGCTCGACGGTTTCGGAGAGATGTTTCGCAGTTTGTCTTACGAGCAGATTGGTCCGCGCGCGATCCTCTCGCGAGCGGCGGCGGGCGTCGTGCGCGGCCGCTTCGTGGCGGCGCTGCCTGGAAGCCCCCGCGCCGTCGAGCTCGCCGTAACGGCGCTGCTCGTTCCGACGCTGGTCCACGCCGTCGCGTTGCTCCGCGGCCGTGCGAAACACGGGGCCCACTGACGTGCTCACGTTTTACGAAGCCCGGGAACGACTGCTCGCTCGTGCCCGCCCGCTCGAGCCGGAACGCGTATCGCTCGCCGCCGGGGTAGGGCGTGTGCTCGCCGCCGCCGTGCTCGCGCCGTGCGACCTTCCGCCGTTTTCGTACAGCGCCATGGACGGCTACGCGCTCCGCGCGGAAATGCTGACCGGCGCGGGACCGTTCCAGGTAGAAGTGCGCGGCGAGAGTCGTACGGGGCGGCTGCCGGAGCCGCTCGTTCCCGGAAGCGCCGCGCGCATTTTCACCGGGGCCGAAATCCCCGCAGGCGCCGACGCCGTCATCGCCCAAGAGGATGTCGAGCGGCAGGGCGATACCATCGTGATTCGAACGCCGCCCCGAGCCGGACAGCACGTCCGCGATGCGGGTGAGGATCTCGCTCGGGGAGGGCAGGCCCTCGGCAGCGGAAAACGACTCGGTCCTGCGGAGCTCGCTCTGCTCGCTTCGCTCGATATGACCGAGCTCGTCGTCGCGCGGCGGCCGCGCGTCACCCTGCTCGCCACGGGCGACGAGCTTCGCGCCCCGGGGACGAAAGAGCGCCCGGGGTCGATCCCCGACTCGCTCTCGCTACCGCTTTCCGTGCTCGCGAGCGCGAGCGGTGCGGACGTACGTATCGCCCCCTTCGTCCGCGACGACGCGGAAGAGACAGCCGCCGCCGTGGCCTCCGCTCTGCGCGGGAGCGACCTGCTCGTGACCGTCGGCGGCGTGAGCGTCGGCGACCACGATCGCGTCCGTCCGGCCCTCGAAGCCGCAGGGGTCGTGCTCGACTTCTGGAAGGTCGCGATCAAGCCGGGAAAGCCGCTCGCGTCCGGCGTGCACGCGCCGAGCGGGTCGCTCGTGCTCGCCTTGCCCGGGAATCCGGCGAGCGCGCTCGTCACGTTCTCCTTGTTCGGCGTGCCGCTGTTGCGCGCGCTGCAGGGTGACGGTCGTCCGTTGCCCCGCGCGGTATTTCGTCCGCTCGCCGCGCCGTACCGCAAGAAAGCCGGCCGTCTCGAATTCGTTCGCGCCGTGCTGGAGGAGGGGCCTCTCGGGCCCGCCGTGCGCCCGCTCGACAATCAAGCCTCCGGCGCGCTCACGAGCCTCGCCTGGGCCGACGCGCTCGCCTTGATTCCCGCCGAGGCCGAGTCGCTCGACGCGGGAGCGACCGTCGAGGTCGTGCGGTTTCAAGACTTGTGATGCGACGCCTCGCTACCTTCGCCGTGGGCGTGGGCGCCTTCGTGCTCCGGGGAGCAGCGCGCGTCGACCCAACCCACCCAGTACGGTCCGTTCGGACCGTGCTCGCGCTTCCAGA
>DASUTR010000535.1:0-22038 GCA_036374535.1 Polyangiaceae bacterium | reverse complement strand
GACGACGGCGACGTACCGGGACATCTCGAGCACGTCGTAGGGGCACGCGTCGACGCACGCCTGGCAACCGAGGCAGCGCGCCGCGTCGATGACCGGCAGACGGCGCGCGCCGTGAGCGGCGATGGCACGCGTACGAGGCCTTTCCGATTGCTTGGCGCGCCTCCGGGCTAGGCGAAGGACGAGCGCGGCCGCGAGCGCCCCCGCCGCGAGCGCCGAGCCGTTCGCCCCGAGCGCGCCGGCGCGATCCGAAGGGAGTCCCGGCGCGAGCGTTCGAGCGCGTTCGACGGCGGCGTCGCGCGCGGCGGACCGCGCCGAGCTCCGTGCACCCGGCGGCCGGTGCTCGTCGAAGCAGAGAGAAGCGGCGTGTCCGCTACTCGCGTCTCCGGCAAAACACGCCGATGCCGGATCGGTGGCGCGCTCGAGCTCGTGACAACCTTCGCAAGCACGGGCGGCGACGAGCGGAACCAGCGTGCGGGCGAGGCCCGGGGCCGTGCCGGATTCGGCGCGACCGAGTGCTCGCTCGAAGCCCGTGCCGTAGTGGAGGACGCCGCCGTCCGGTTCGAACACGAGGCCGCTCTCGGCGCGATGAACGGCGTGACACACACCGCATTCGAGCTCGCCGGTTCGCGCGAGCCGAGCGTGCGCCGCTCGCGCCGACGGGTGCGGGCCGTGGCAACCGGTGCACGCATCGGTGACGCGCTCGGATCGCCCGCGTGCGTGGCAATCGGCGCATGCGAGCTCCCGGTGAGGCAGCGCGAGGGGCCCCGGAGCGAGAAGCGACGCCGCGCCGCCGCGAAACGCGAGCCAGCCGACCGAAGTCAGCGCGAAAACGAGAGCGACCGCCCCGAACGCCCGAAATCGCGTCACGTCGCTGCTCTCGGTCGCGCGAGGAGCGGCGCGCCGGCGTTCGGGGCCGAGCGCGCTCATCGAAGCGCTCCGGCGACGTGAAGCGCGAGCAAGACGAGCACGAGCGCGCAGAGCACGAGGTGAAGCGGAAGCCAGCCGCGCAAGAGCGAAGCGAGGACTCGCCGCGCACGTTGCGACCGCATCTCGACGGCCGTGACGACGAGCTCGCGAAGGCCCGCGAGACGGTCGCTCTTGCGCCCACCGAGCGCAAGGTGGATGCGCGCGAGGAGCGCCGCCTCTTCGCGCGCGAGGGCACGGCCAGAGGCAGCGAGCACGAAGGCCCCGCTCCACGACCGCGCGTAGGGAAGCAAGACGCCCCGTACGAGCTCTTTCAACGCCGGATTCGTGCCGCTCACGGCCGCGTGCAGACGATCGAGCGACGCCTCACGCTCGGCGGGCTCGTCCTCGGGAAGGCTGCTGCGCCGCTCGAGGCGCGTAAGCCGCTCGGGAAGCACGCGGTAGACGGCCGCTCCGAACGCGCCGCTCAGCGCCGCGGCCCAGAACGACAGCGCGAGCAAGCCGAGCACGCCACCCGACACGGAGAACCCCGCGTGCAGAAAGACGCAAGCCGCGGCAAGCCCGCCGGTCGCCGCGTGGAGCGCGACGAACGGCGACAGCGCCGACACTCCGACCGGGCGCGAAACGGCACGACGAATCCGGTGACGCACGGAAGGCACGCGCTTGAGCACCGCGTGTCCCGAGAGCGCGACGACGAGCACTGCTCCGAGGATCCCGACCCAGAGCCGCGCGCCCTGCCCGCCCCCGCCGGGCAGCGACCGATCGAGCGCGACGAGCGGCGGGACGAACCCGAGCCAGAGCACGGCGCGGGCGGACCCACGCGAGCTCGAGCCTCGGTCGCGCCTGGGGTGCTCTTTCTTGTCCACCGCGGCGCGCACCTCGACCAGGTCGCGCGCCGGATCGACGCGAAAGATCGCATCCGTGGGGCACGCGCTCACGCACTCGGGACCGTCGAGGCCGCGACAGAGATCGCATTTCAGCGCGACCATCGCGCTGCGGCCGTCCGGATTGCGCTCGTCGCCGGAGCGCGGCGCCATGCGAATCGCGTCCCACGGACAAGCCTTGGCGCACGCGCCGCACCCCGTACAGAGCTCGGCGTCGAGCTCGACGGTCCCCGTTGCGAGGCGGCGAATCGCTCCCGTGGGGCACGGTTCGAGGCACGCGGGCTCGCGGCAGTGTTGGCACGCGCTCGGCAGAAGCAGCGGAGCCGGCGCGACGGTGGCGGAGCTTCTCAATGCGACGACGACCTTTTCGCCGCGGCGCTCGAAGCGCGGCACGCCGTGTGACGCGGCGCACGAGACCGTGCAGTGACCACAGCGAGTGCAGCGGTCGAGATCGATCGCGAGCAGCGAGCCCGCGCTGCCGAGCCGAGCCATCTCGTGTCCGGCGTGACGGGTGGGCGATCGCGGGGAAGCTTCGAGCGTGCGACGCTGCTTCGCCGCGCGCGCTCGGGCGACGCGGTCGAGCGCGGCGAGGACGTTCGGGTGGCTCCGCTCGATGCGTTCGAGCGCTTCGGACGGAACACCGAGCGCGAGCGCGCTCCCGAGCGCGACGGCAGCGCACTCTTCACCGTCGCCGCCGAGCGACTCGAGAGCGACGACGTCGCCCCGCGCCGCATAGGTCGGCATTTCGCGCTCGGTGCCGGGAGCGAGCGCGAACATGCCGCCCGCGACGACGAAGACGCCGCTCGCTCGAGCGGCGCCGCGTTCGAGTCGTTCGCCGCTCCGGCGCGGAATCTCGACGAGACCTCGCGCGAGCGCCTGTAGCTCGGCGGGCGGCAGCGCCGAAAACGACGTCCCGGCGAGCAGCGCGAGCCATTCCGAACGTCGCGCGCGCGTCTCCTCGCGCACCACGAGCTCCGAGAGCCCCGCGCGGACGAGGGCGCGGCGGAGTACGGCTGCGGAAAGCTCGAGCACGCTCGCGGGGTCGACGGCGCGCACGCTCAGCCGGCGTGGTGCGAACGGCACGAGCGCTTCGTGGCCGAAGAGCTCTCCGGCTCGAACCTCGCGGCCCCACGCGAATGGAGCGCGCGGGTCCTCCAGCCGAACGGCGCCGCGCACGACGACGAAGAGCGTGTCGGCGGGCTCGCCGGCGTGCACGAGCACGGCTCCGGCCGCCGCGTGACGAAGGGACGCCGAGGTGCGGACGTCGGCGCGTCCCCGGGCGTCGAGGGCGCGGAGCGGCTCGGCCCGAAAGGCCTCGTCGAAGGCGTCGTCGGTGGCTCCCGGCTTCGGCGTAGCGGCCACGGACGCTAGCCCCCGCGCCTCTCGACGCGAGCGAGCTCCACCACGTCGATGCGTTCGAGCGCGCCGTCGACGACGAGCGGCCCGTTCGAGCGCGCCCCGCGCCGCGCTCGCTCCCGTTCGTAGGCGGCGAACGCGCGCACGAGGTACGGCGGGAAGGCGCGAAACAACAGCCGGGCCTCGACGCGCACCGGGCCCCTCGGAGCAGGGAGCTCGTAGACGTACGTGACGGGAGCTCCGGGAGCGAGCGAGCGCGTATCGATGATCGCGTCCGGCGCCCGGAGCAAGCCGCGTGTCGCGTCGAGCGCACCGACGGGAAAGTACGTTTCGAAGAGCGCGGCGCGGCCAACGAGATTCGAGCGACAAGCGCCCGTGTCCGCGTCGTACTCGCCGTCCTCGAAGCGATCGGCGCGCGCGCGCTCCTGACCCGGCAGAGGCTCGCAGTGACCGTTCCCGTCGATGCGTCCGATGCAGCGCACGCAGCGCAAGAAGCCGTTCTGGAAGTTTACGAGACCGCGCCCGCGAAAACGACGACCCCCGAGCTCCGGCGGCGGATCCCAGCGCGGCATGTCGGGGCCGTCCGCTACGTCGGCGCCGAAGAGCCCGAGTGGGCGGCCCGCGCCATCGCGCCGGCCGTCGTCCGTCGTCACGGAAAGAAAGATCTTGTCGCGAAGATCCTCGTCCGCGCGCTCGATCCGCCCGACCTCGTAGAGGACGCGCCCGTTCGTGTCCGTCACGCGGAGGTGTACCCAGAGCTCACGTTCCTGGCTGAATCCCGCCGGAACGCGGTGCCCACCGCCGACGTTCTCGACCGTCACGGGAACGGTCAGCGCGCCGCGCCGGCTCTCGACGGCGCCGAGCTCGAGGCGCACGGCGCTAGCGAGCAAAAGGTCACGGCGCGCTCGGGCGCCGAGGGGAATGCCCGCGGCGTCGAGGAGCGTCTCGCTCGCGAGGGTTTCGTCGAACGCCTCGTCGAGCGGCAGGTCGACGCCGCTGAAGTAGTGTGGATGAAGCGGCCGCTCGCGTTCGGAGGACGTCGCGATGCGGCCGAGCGGCAGCGCGCCCGGCGCGCGCGGCGAAAAGCGTGTCCCCGGCGGGCACGCCGAAGCAAGGATGCCCGACGCCGGGGGCGCTCCCGATCGCTCGGAGGGCTCGCTCACGCAGGCACCAGGAAAGCCAGACAGGTGGCAGTCCTGACAGGTCGGCGCGTCGCCGCCCGCGCGCCGGCGGTCTCCGGCGAATTCGAGCCACTCGCTGTAGGCGTTGCGGAGGCGCTTGAAATGTTCTCCGTTCGCAGCGCCGAGCACGTCGGTTCCGAACAGCCGCACGTCGTGGCAGCTGCCGCAGAACTCGCTCGACGCGAGGTAGGCGCGCGTGCGCTCGTCGGTGCGCCGGTGCGCGCCGCCGGGGACGAGCTCACTCGCGGGTGCCGTACCCGCGAGCAGTACGCTCGCGTCGAGGCGGTAGCCCGAATTTCCGATACCGAAGCGCCGATCATTTTCGGTCGGACGAAACGAGAAGCTCCTGCCGGTTTCGAACGAAGTCCAAATCGGGTTGCCCTCGTACCCGCCGCGCGACAGCGCTCCGGCCGTCACCGGCCCGTGCGTCTGATGGCACGCCGTGCAGCCGACGCCTTCGAGCCCGGCCGGCGAGAGCAACTCCCCGAGCGGCCGGTTGTCGGGCCCGCCGGCTCCGGCGTTCCACGATGGTTGCCGCCCGCGAAGGTTCTCGCCGGGGGCGTGGCAGCTCACGCACCAGCCCTCGCCCCCTGAGCCCGTGAGAGCGTGACCGGTCGCTCGATCGCGGCACGCACCCGCGCCTCGACGCCGCAGAATACCCGCGCCTTCCGGGCAATCATCGCTCTTTCCGACCTGCTCTTCGACGAGCATCTCGAGCGATTGGAAGAGCGGCGAACGCGACGCGTGCGCCATCACCGACCGGCGCCATTCGGCGGTGTGCCGAGGATGACAGCTCTCGCAGGAACGCGAAGTGCCGTCGAAGGCGAGCGGCGCGCGCACGGGCCGCGCCGCCCCGTCGCTCGGTCGAGCCGTCCGCAAGATGCCGATGGTCGCCGCGAGCGAGCCCGCGAGCACGAGCGCGATGGCGACGGCCTCGCGCCCGGTGCGCGTCACGGCGCGATCCTGCTCACGGCGACGTCGGCTTTGCCGGGCGCGCCGGACGCACGCAGCGCGTACGTCGCGATGCCGGAGAGCGCCGAAAGTGCCGCGATGACGAGCAGCGCTCGCCGCAGCGGCAGCTCGCGCGGCAACGACGCGCGTTGCAACAAGAGCAGCGTGTCGTCCCGGCCTGGAGAAACCTCGGGAACGGGCGCCGGACTCGGCTCCGTGCGCTCGTGCTCCGATTTCGCTGGTTTTTCCGGGGAGCTCGGCCGCGAGACGCCCGGAGGGGACGGTAGCGGCGCGTTCACCGAACGGCGCGAAGACGGCGTCCTCGCGCTCCGCGCGTCGGATTCGAGCGGCACGAACGGTTCGATGGCGTGAAGCACGTCGGCGGCCGACCCCGGACGGTCGCCCGGCGATTTTTCGAGCAGCTCGACGAGCAGCCGCTCGATACCGCGCGGCAGGGCTCGCCGCACCGATTCGGGGAGCTCGGGCGGCGCTTTCGTACATTGCATGTTCAAGAGCTCGCGCGGCGAGCTCGACTCGAACGGCGGCCGGCCCGTCAGGAGCTCGTACAGCACGAGCCCGAGCGCATAGAGGTCGCTGCGCGCGTCGATCGGCGCCGCGTCGATCTGTTCCGGGCTCATGTATTGCAGAGTGCCGACGCTGTGCGTCGTTGCGTTACCGATCGCGGCCAGCACCTTGGCGATGCCGAAATCGGTGACCTTGATCGTTCCGTCGTCGAGAATCATCACGTTCTCGGGCTTGAGATCCCGGTGCACGATGGGCGGCTCGTGCTCGTGTGCGGCGGCGAGGGCGCTCGCGATCTGCTGCACGATGGCGAGCGCGCGCTGCCAATCGAGAGCTTCCTCCGTCGCGAGCAGCTGCCGCAGCGTGCGACCCGGAAGGAGCTCGAGCGCCATGACGAGCTCGCCGTCGATCTCCGTGCAGGCGAGGCAGCGCACGACGTTCGGATGATCCAGTCGCGCGAGAATCGACATCTCGTTCTCGAAAAGACGGCGCGCGGGCTCGGAGCGGGCGAGCTCGGGGCGCAGCACTTTGAGGGCCACGTGGCGACCCGATAGCCGCTCCTCGGCTTCGTAGACCTTCCCCATTCCGCCCTCACCCAACAGGCGCTCGATTCGATATGCGCCGAGGCTTTGCATGGTCGTCTCCTACGAACGAGCCCGACAAAGGCTCTGTCCAGTGACGAAAACGCGCCGGCCGCCGGCCTCTTTCACCTCGGGCCGCGCGACGCTAACCGAGGGGGGGCTGCCCCCCGGCCCTGCGGCGCACGACGACGGCGAGCGCGACGCCGGCGAGCGCGAACGCGACGAGAGCGAGCTCGATGGGGATCCCCCACGTCTTTTCGACGATGCGCGGCGTGGCGGGGCTCGGTCGCGGCGCCGCGGCCGGCTCGAGGTACAGGTCCCCCGCAACGGGCCTCGTCTGCACGAGCTCCTCGAACATCGTGATCCAGGGCGAGGAGAGCCGAGCGAACGGCGGCGGCTCCTCCGTGAAAGGACCCGCGTAGCGCACCGTGGCGGGCCACGGCAGGCGCGCCTCGCCGAGCACGCCGCTCACGCTGGTCGTCGCGAGAACGTGAAGACGAAAACGCGCCGGGACCGGCCGGGCGGCGTCGCTCGGCTCTCGGTAAGGAAAAAACGGACGATCCGTAGCGAACGAGAGACGCACGGCGCGGGAGCCGACGAGCGGCGTGCTCGCGTCACGCGCGTATTGGAACGCGACGATCTTGAAGCGTTCGCGCACGTACGGCTCGACGTAGCTCACGAGCTCCGGGCGCAGCGAGAACGCTCGCGCTTCGAGCCAGCTCGCGAGCGCGCCCGGCGACTCCGCGTCGAGCACGGTCGCGTCCATGCCGGCGACGCGCGCCGTCGCAAGTACCGTCACGCCCGCCGCCGCAGGCAGCGCGGCGCTCCGTGTTCTCATCGTGAGCGACGTGAGCCCCTCGAAACGCCATTCGTCCTGTTCGGGTCGCTGCGATTCCCAGAACCTCTCGAGCGTCTCGAAGATGCGTTCGTCGGCTTCGGCGATCTCGGGAAGGGCCGGCACGGGCACGAGAAAGCCGAAGGCGCCGGAGCCGCCCTGAAACTCTGCCGTGCGCACGAGGTGCTCGAGCTTGCGCGCGCTATCCCAGACGACGAGGGCCTCCTCGCTCGCAATCTGCACGGGTTCCTCGCCCCGCCACGCCGGCGCACAGGCGGCTAGAGTCTGCGCTCGCGCGAGGCTCGCGGCGCCGAGCAAGAGGCCGAGCGCCGCCCGTCGCTCGAGGCTCGTCACGCGTCGCACGCGCGGAGCGTAGCGTGGCACGCTGCCCCAGAGAACGCCGAACTTAGCGCACGCTATTGTCTCGCCCTGTGCTCCAGGGCTACGACGGCGTCATGCCGGACGAGTTTCCGACGCTCGAGGCGGTCGCCGCCCTCGCGACCCTGGTCGCCCTCGTCCGCGCCGCGCAGGTGTTCGCGGCACTCGGCGAACTCCGCCGCTTGTCGGGCGCGCTCGCGAGCGCGCTCCGCGCGGGTGACCGCGACGCTGCACACCGGCTCGTCGCCGATTCCGAAGGACGGCCCTTCTCGGCCGCGGCGAGCGCGTTGCTCGACGCGCTCAACCGGGGCCCCGTCGATCCGCAGGCGCTCGCTCGTACGGTCGAGCACGCCGCGATTCGGGTGCAGCGAAGCTCGCGGCGCGCGAGCTTGAGCGGCGCGCTCGTGGGACTCTTGCTCGTGGGATTGCTCTTCTACGCGTTCGTGGCCCGGCTGTCCGCGAAGACTGCGGCGGCGCCGAGTACGCTCTTCGACGTTCTCGTGGTACTCGGAGTCCTCGTGCTCGCGGTCGGCATCGTCCTGAACCAAATCCTCGCGCGCGAAACACGTCGCACCGCACGCACGCTGGTGGACGCCGCGACCTCGCGCCCGGAGCGCGCATGACGCTGCCGCCCGGCCCGGGCAGGCCCCGTCCGACGAGCTTCTGGCTGCGCGCGCTCGAGCGCCGGGCGAAGCGTAGCGACGATCCCGATCTGGCCGAGCCCATCGAGTGGGCGAGCGACGCCGAACAGCGCGCCGCCGTGAAGTTCTTCAACGCCGCCCTGCGCGCGGAAGAGTCGGGGCTCCGGCAGGCCCACGAGCTTGCGGGCGACGTCGCGAGCTGGGATCCGGACCTCGCCCGCGTACTCGAGCTCTACGGCGACGAAGAGGGGTGGCACCAAAAGCTCCTCGGCGAGTTTCTCGCGCACATCGGCGGCTCGGTGCAGCCGATGGGCAGAATAACGCGGCTCTTCTACTCCGCGTACGCGCGCGCCGAGCGCATGGAAACCATCGTGCTCACGAACCTGATGTTCGAGACGATCGGCGCGACGACGTACCGTCTGGCGCTCCGCAACGTGCGCTACCCGGCGGCGCGCCGCATGCTCACCGTGCTCGCGCGCGACGAATCGTTCCACGTGCCGCTCAACGTGCATTTCCTGCGCGAGGTCGTTCGCCGTGACCCCGCCGCGCGCCGGCGTCTCGCGTGGGTGCACCGCCTGCTCTTCTCGAGCCTGTTGCTCTTACCGTTCGCGAGCCGCCCGAAAGCGCAAGCGTTCGACGGCATCGAGCGCAGCACGCTCGTGCGCGCCTACGCCGAAGCGCTCGCCGGGCTCTTCGTGAACGAGCCCGAGCTCGGCCTCAAGCCACCCGTCTGGGCGGGTCTGCTCAGAACCGCCCGCTGACGCCCACTTCGAGGTTCCCCGGCCCGCCCGAGATGCGCGGCGCCACGGTAATGCCCGCGGGTTTCGGCATCTCGGGCAGCCGTCGCTCGCGCACGCTGCGCACTTCGGGAACGAACGAAAGCTGCGCCTCGCCGATGCCGAGCGCCGCCACGCCGAGCAGACCGTACGTCGAGAGCGTGAGCGCGAGGTGCCAGTCGTCGAGACGATCGTTCACGTCGGGGCCGGCGCTTCCGCCGCGCTCGCGCGCAGCGTCGGCCTCGGTCTGGAGGTGCGTGTGCACGTTCAACGCCGTGAGCGCCGTCAAGCCGAGCGCCGCTTCCGTCCCGAGAAAGATCCAGCCGAGCACCGCGTTGCCGTTCTGGAACTGCCCCGCGCCGAAGGGCACGGCGGCGATCCAGCGGCGGTTTTGCACGACGACGACCTCCTGGCGAGCGTAGCGCTCCATCGTGAGACAGTAGGCCCAGCGCTCGTTGTCGACCTTCGAGCGCGCCTCCGCCTCTTGGCGCGCCTTTTCGATCGCGGCCTGCTCCGCGGCGCGGAGCTCGGCGACCATGCTGTCCTTCACGCTGATCCAGAGGTCGATGACGCGCTGGGGGAAGAGGAGGCTGTCAGGCCGGCGCATGTTCGGATTTTTCCGAATGGCTTGCCGCAGCGGCTCGTCGGCGAGGTCGGAGCGACCGAGGCCGACGTAGCAGGTCGCCTGATAAACCCGCGCGGTTTCGATGATCGCGGGATCCTTCAGCGGCCGCTTGCCGTTCGGATCGAGCAGGCGCTCGAGCTCGCCGACGCATTGCTCGTACTTCGCGCCCTCGACGAGACTGACGACGCGCGCGAGCTCGGCGTCGTCGCTCAAGGCAGCCGAGCCGCGGCCGGACGGCTCGGCAGGGGCCGCAAACTTGTCAGTGGGCTTGGATTGGGCGGAGGCGAGGCCCGGCGCCGAAGCCGCCCCGACCAACACCAGCACCGCTACCTGTCGCTTGAACGAGCCCATCATTCCGCCCAGCCAGAAGTCAGGGGCTGGGAGAGCGGAAGACTCCGCCGGGGCTCAGGGTGACGTCAAATCCTTTCGGGGGAACGCCACTTCCAGGCGGAGGCAGCAAGGTGCAGTGCGCCTTCCGCTGTGCGACCGCCATGGGCAAAGACTGCCTGCTCGGCACGGGGAACGTGCCGAGCTCGCCGCAGCTCGCCGTCGAACCGGGCGTCCCCGTGAGCTCGAGAATGGCGTTCCGAAACGCGATTTTTCCCTGGACCGTTTGGATGTCGTCCGGACCCCGTGACGGCCGGATGTCGACGGAGAGCGACTGGCCTGCTTCGCAGCAATCCGGGCTCGGGGGGTCGAACCGGAAGACGTGCTGCCCGACCGTGATCGCGCGTGGGGGACCGAACCAGTCGTCGATGCGAACGCCGTCCAGGCTGACGATCGCGTTCTGCGGGCCGTTCACGACGATGCTCACGAGGCCGCGCTCGGGTTCGGGGTCGGCGGCGGGACGCAACGGCTGCCTGGGTTTCCGCTTCTGTTCGGGGGCAAGGAGCGCGCCGATGCGCCCCTCCACCTTCGACGAACCCGCGACCTTCGGCGTCGCGACCGACGCTTTCGGGGGCGGCGCGACCGTGCCTGCGGACGGCGCGCGTTTTGCGGGCTTCGCGAGCGAGCTACCGTACGTCACCGCGGCGAAGCCCGCCGCGGCGAGGAGCGCGCTACCTCCGAGCGCGATGCCGGCGCTCGCGAGATTGCGCCGCAGTCGCTGCGCGCGACCGAGGCTCGTCACTTCGGCGAGTAGGTCGGCGTTGTCGGGGCGAAACGCGAGCGCACGATTCAGGTACCCGGCCGAGAGCGGAATGTCGCGCACCTTGCGCGCTTCGGCGGCTCGCTGCACCAGACGTTCGACGAGACGCGACTCGTAGGCCTCGCGGTACTCCTCGGGGCTCGAGAGAAACGCCGCGAGCTCCCCGCGAACGTCGCCGAAGCCGAGCGATTCGAGCTCTTCCGTGAGCGCCGCGCTGAGCTCGGCGCACGAGGCGTAGCGGGCCGCCGGGTCGTGCGCGAGCGCGCGACCGACGATGGCGGCGAAGCGCGAACCGACCGTGGGACGCGCCTTGTCGGCGGGCGTGAACGCGCCGTCGAGCACGCGGCGCAGCACCTGCGCCGGGTTCTTGCCGTCGAACGGCAGCCGCCCGACCATGGCCTCGTAGAGCAACACGCCCAACCCGAAGACGTCGGACCGCGCGTTCACGTCGCCGCCCTCGATCTGCTCGGGCGCCATGTGCGCGGGCGAGCCGAGCACCTGCCCCGTGGACGTGACGCCCTGCGCGTCGAGGAGCTTGGCGATGCCGAAATCGGTGATCTTGATGAGGGCGCCGCCGGGAGCGATCGGGCGCGCGCCGTCGGACGACGCGCCGAGGTTCGGCATCGCGACGAGCACGTTCTCGGGCTTCACGTCGCGATGAATGACCCCGAGCCCGTGAGCGTGGTCGAGGGCGTTCGCGATTTCGACCCCCACGCAGGCCGCGATTTCGGCGGGCAGCTTCTGCTGCTCGGCGAGCAGCTTTCGGAGCGTCGTCCCGCGCACGAGCTCGACGATGAGGTAGCGCTCCTCTTCCTCGGGATCCGAAACGTCGTAGACCTCGACGATGTTCTGGTGCTTGAGCTTGGCGACGGCGCGCGCCTCGCTCACGAAGCGAGCCGCGACCTCGGTGTTCTCGCGCAGGTGGCGATGAATGAGCTTTACCGCGACGTCGCGGCCGAGGCGCTTGTCGCGCGCGAGGTACACGACCGCCATCCCGCCGTGCCCGATCTCTTCTTGGATCTCGTATTTCGCGAGATCGGGCTTGCGTTCCGCCGGGGCGATCAACGCGAAGTCCTCCGACGAGCCCTCAGGCGACCTGCTCGACTCGAACGGCGTTCGTCGCGCCCCGGACTCCGACGCGTGCGCCGTACACCATCACGAAGCGCTCGCCCGAGCGGATGAGCCCACCGTCCATGAGTATCTGATTCAGATCCCTCACCTGATCCTCGAGCGTCGCCTTCGCCACCAACGAACGGGGTGCGACGCCCCAGTATAGCGCGAGACGCTTCAGCACGTGTTCCTCGGTGGAAAACGCCAAAATGGGCACCGTGGGGCGGGCTTTCGAGACGAGCCGCGCCGTGACGCCCGTCTCCGTGAGGGCGACGATGAGCTTCGCTCCCACCTCGCGCGCGATCGAGCACGCGGCGTGCGCGATGGCGTCGGGCGTCGTGTGGTCGGGCTCCGACGGTGAAAGGTTGATGAAGCGGCTCGCCTCGGCCTGGCGGATGATGCGGTCCATCATGCGGCAGGCGTGGATCGGAAACTTCCCGGTCGCCGTTTCCGCCGAGAGCATGACGGCGTCGGTTCCGCCGAACACCGCGTGCGCCACGTCGCTCGCTTCGGCGCGCGTCGGGCGCGGCGAATCGACCATCGACTGGAGCATTTCGGTCGCGACGATCACGGGCTTCCGATGGATGCGGCAGGTCCCGATGATCTGCTTTTGCACGACTGGAACCGTTTCCGGCGGGAGCTCGACGCCGAGATCGCCGCGCGCGACCATGGCGGCGTCGGCGGCCCGCACGATCGAGTCGAGGCGCTCGACGGCGTTCGGCGTTTCGATCTTCGCGACGATCGGCGTCGGCTTGCCACGCTTTTCGCAGATATCGCGGAGCTCCTGCACCTCTTCGGCGCGGCGCACGAACGAGAGCGCCACGTAGTCCACGCCGATCGACAGACCGAACTCCAGATCGCGCTTGTCCTTCTCGGTGAGCGCTCCGAGGCGCAGGCTTCCGGACGGGAGGTTCACTCCCATGCGCGCTCGCATCGGACCACCGTGCTCGACTCGCGTCCTCACGCGGCTGCCGTCGATGCCGAGCACCTTGAGCTCCACCTGGCCGTCGGAGAGCAAGATGCGATCGTCGGGACGCACGTCCTCGTGGAGTCCTTCGTAGTCGATGGCGATCGTCTTTTCGTCGCCGGTGTCGCCCGAGATGAGGTCGACCGTGTCGCCCGCGCCGAGCGCCTTCGGACCCACCTTGCCGGTCCTGATCTTCGGCCCGCACAGATCCTGGAGGATGGCGACGTGCTTGCCGAGCGCGGCGCTCTCGGAACGGATGAGCTCGGCGACGCTTCCGTGCGCCGCGTGCTCTCCGTGCGAGAAGTTCAGCCGAGCCACGTCCATGCCGGCTTCGATGAGCCCCCGGATCCCCTCCTTGGTTTCGACAGCCGGGCCTATGGTACAGACGATCTTCGCGCGACGAGAAATCATGGGTGTGTCCGGAACGACCGACGCCGGCCGTTGAGAGCACCTGCCAGCATGCCACACGGCCCCGCGAATGGGGTAGGTTCTCCACCGACATGTTCGGCTTTCGACGCAATGCGCAAGGCGAGGCGCTCCTCTCCGGCACTCGCATTTCCGACCTCCTTGCTCGGGCGTCGGTCGGCACGCCGGCCTACCTCTACGACCTCGACGGGCTCGGAGAGGCTGCGGGGGCGCTCGAAGCGAGCTTCGGCGACGCGCCCCACGTCATCGCCTACGCGGTGAAGGCAAATACGGCGGGAAGCGTCATTCGGACGCTGGCCGCTCGAGGCGTCGGAGCCGACGTCGTGTCGGGCGCCGAGCTCGAGGTCGCGCTCGGCGCCGGCGTTCCGGCCGAACGCATCGTGATGAGCGGTGTCGCGAAGCAAGATTGGGAGCTCGACTTGGCCCTCGGCCGGAAGCTCCACGCCGTTCAGGTAGAGAGCATCGAAGAACTCGAGCGCCTCGCCGCCCGAGCACGAGCGCTCGGAGTGGTCGCGCGGGTCGCGCTCCGGATCAACCCGAGCGTCGAGCTCGACGGGCATGCCCACGTTGCGACCGGACACGACGCCGCGAAGTTCGGCGTCGCGACCGCCGACGTCGGCGCCGCGTGGGAGCGCGTTGCTCGCACGCCCGAGCTTCGCGCGGTGGGCGTATCGAGCCACGTCGGCTCGATGCTGCACGACACCGAACCGTACCTGCGCTCGGCTCGGGCGGTCTGCGACGCGGCTCGTGCAGGCGTCGCGAAGGGGCTCACGCTCGAGTACGTGAGCTTCGGCGGAGGGTTCGGCATCGACTACGGCGGAAAGCCCGCGGCCGAACCGAGCGCCTTCGTGAGGAGCGCGCTCGGCCTACTCGCCGAGCAGGGTCTCGGCTCGTTCGAGCTCGTCATCGAGCCCGGTCGCTCGCTCGTCGGACCGTTCGGCGTGCTCGCCGCGACGGTCGTCCAGGCGAAGCAAAGCGGCGGCCGTCGCTGGGTCATGATCGATGCGGGCATGAACGATCTCATCCGCCCCGCCCTTTACGGCGCAAAACACCGCATCGAGCCGCTCGAACGCGCGCCGAGCGACACGAGCTGGCGCGTCGTCGGCCCCGTCTGCGAGAGCAGCGACGACTTCGGCGAGCACCCGCTCGGCCCCGAGCCACCGGCGCACGTTGCCGTGCGCGACGCCGGAGCGTACGGCTTCGTCATGGCGAGCGAGTACAACGGCCGCCCCCTGCCCGCCGAGGTGTTCGTGAGCGGCGGCGAGGTGACGCGCGTGAGCGCGAGCCCCGGGCGCGCAGCCTGGGTGCGGCGGCGGCTCGACGCCTGACCGGCGCTTACTCGCCCGTGCCGCGCTTGCCGCCGGGCTCGTCGACGATGATCGGATCCGTCGGCGGTCGTACGGCCGCCATGCGCGAGCTCGACGAGCTGCGGGTCGGGTTTCTCGTGCTCGAAGGCGAACGGGCGGCGCGGAGGGACGGCAGTGTGCCGCTCGAGTCGAGGCGGCGCGGCCCGCTGCCCTTGTTCGGCGAGATCGAACGCGTGCGATAGACCTCGCCGGCGACGACGAGCTCGACGCCGAGCGAACGGCAACGGCGGGCGAGGCGCTCGACCTCGATGCCGGGCTGGACGAGGAGCCCCGCCGGGGGCGACGGATCGACGAAGAGATCCATCGTTTGACGGCGCGTGCGCAAAAGCTCGCGGATCTCGGGATCCTCCACCCACAAGAAGCCGCCCGTCGGCACGAATTCCCCGCGACCGACGACCGCGCTCGCCTGAACGAGCGAGCGCGCGATGGGATCGGGCAGCGGCGCGAGCGTCTCGAGCCGCGCCTGCAAGACCTCGCCTTCGAAGCCGGCGCTGAGGGCGTGCGCGAGCGCCTGAGGCGTCACGAGCACGTCGAGCGCACCGGCGACCGAACCGACCTCGACGAGCGGCGCGAGCGCGATCACGGCGCCGACCTGCGCCGCGCCTCCGATGCGGAGCGCCTGATGATCGAGAAAGCGGCTCGGTTCGCCGCCGCGCTGCGATTCGTTCGGATCGCTCAGGTACGCGCGCCCGCGCGGCGTGATCCGGAGCGTCGGACCGAGCCCCCCACCCTCGTCGGGATCGCCGAGATCCACGACGCCGAGGAGGTGAAGGCTGCCGAAGGCGACGTTCTTCGCGATGTCTTGCGGCGACATCGGCGGCACTCCCGCGCGCTGCGCCCAGCGTTCGACCAAGCGCTCGACGCCCGGGGTCCTCGAATCGGAGCGGACGTATCCGAGCACGGCTTCCCAGGGAACCCAGCGGCCGTCGGAAAGCTCGCGCAACGCTTCGAGCACGAGCTCTCGAATGACGCCCGCGGCGCTCGGCTCCCGCGCTTCGGGCGGCGCCCGCAGCACTTCACCCTCCGGGCGCGCTTCGTCCCATGCGCCGCCGCGCCGCCACGTCTGGAACAGCGCCCGCGCGAGATCGGCGACGATGAGCGACCCCGGAGGAGCCGCGATGCCGACGGCCGAAGGATCCCAGAGTCCGATCGCGCGGCTGAGCGCCGCGATGAAAGCGACCTGCTCCGGATCCTTGCCGTAACGCGTCGCGATCTTCGCGAGCAGCGAGCGCGGCGTGCCGACCCCCGGTTTCACCTCGACCGACGGATCGCGCACGCCGAGCGCCATGGCGAGCGCGAGCGGCCCGGGATCTTCGGCGAAGCGCGCGCGGCTCGGAGCGTGATCGTCTCCGAGCACGAAGCTCCGGATGGCGTGCCGCTGAGCCTCACGTTCCGCGCGGCGCTCGGCGCCGACCACGGCCGCGACTTCCGTTGGAATCACGTGGCGGTTCGGGTGCACGGGCACGAGAAAACCGCGTCTTTCGAGGGCGAAACCGACGCCCCGGCGCGACGGCGTGGCGCCCATCGCGCCCCGCAGCCGGAGCGGTTCGCGCTCGAGATCGAGGAGCTCCTCGGTGTCGACCTCGCCGCCGACGTGCTCGACGGCGTTCAACAGTTTGCGCTCGAGCGGCGCGAGCTCCATCACCTCGCGCGCCAAGCGCTCGGGATCGCTCAGCACTTCCCAAGCCGGCTCGAGGCAGAGCGAGAGGGGCGGCGTCGCGGGACGTCCGAGGTAGTGCGCTGCGACGCTCGCGGCGACGTCGGGATGCGCCTGACCGAGCATGGCACGGACGCCGCGCGGGTCTTCGCCCTCCCAGGCCTTCATCTGGAGCAGGCATGCGACGGGAAGCAACAGCTCGACGCCGGTCCCGTGTGCGCGCGCAAACACGACGCCGCGCGCGACGAGGGGCTCGACCGCGGCGGGCAGGCTCTTCGCAAACAGCACGCCGCCGCTCTCTGCGATCCGGAACAGAAGCTCACGTGTAGGTCCGGGTAGGATACCGGGGTCGCGGAGCTCGGGGAGCTGAAGGAGGAGCCGCGCCACCTGCGACGGCACGTCGAGCCGCTTCGCTTCGTCGATTCGGATCTTGAGACGGCCGATGAGCGACTCGAGCTCGCGGGTCGGAAGTTGTCGCAGCACGTCCACGAGGCGGACGGGACGGGACGGGGGTGGAGGCTGGGAGCGAGGCATGGCCGCGTTCTGAACCGAAAGGCGGATCCTCCCAAAGCTATGCGCGAACCTACCCCCTGTCGAGCAAATCCGGGAGATCCCGCGCTCGCTCTTTACCGTTTCGCACCGTTTTGCGAGTTTTGCGGTTTTGCCACGCTATGGTGAGCGCGAAAATGATCCTACGCGATCCGGTGCATGGCCTCGTCACCTTCGAAGCGGCGGAGGAAGCCATCATCGTGCGCTTGCTCGAGGCAGCCGAAGTGCAGCGCCTCCGGCGCGTGCGCCAGCTCGGGCTCGCGTCGTTCGCGTATCCGGGCGCCGATCATACGCGCTTCTCGCACGCGCTCGGCGCGGCTTTCGTCATGAAGCGACTCATCGCGCGCCTGCGCGACATTCAGGACGAGCTCCCGTATTGGCAGCGCGTGACGACGGAGCGTGCGCGCGAGGCGCTCGCGGCCGCGCTCCTCCACGATCTCGGCCACGGCCCCTTCTCCCACCTCTTCGAGCAGATCCTTCCGTCGAGCAAGCGCCACGAGGACTGGACCGTGCGCATGCTCCTCGATCCGGGCACCGAGGTCCATCGCATCCTCGCCGGGATCGACCACGCGCTTCCCGAGCGCGTCGCCGATCTCGTGCGCGGCAAGCACGAGATCACGTTCCTCGCGCGCGCCGTCAGCGGCACGTTCGACGTCGACCGTTGCGACTACCTCCTCCGCGACGCGCACGCGACCGGCGTGAGCTATGGGAAGTTCGACCTCGACTGGCTGCTCCGCAGCTTGCGCTTCGCGACCGGCGGCGACGGAGAGCTCGCGCCCCCGCTCGCGATCGACGGGACGAAAGGGATCCCCGCCATCGAATCGTTCCTGCTGGCGCGGCTCTTCATGTTCCAGCAGGTCTATTTCCACAAGACCGAGCGCTCGTGCGAATGGATGCTCGCCCGCGCCCTCGAGCGCGCGCAGCTCTTGATCGCCGACGGCTCCCGTCTGCCCGGCACGCCGCCCGGCCTCGCGGCGCTGCTCCGCGACGGCGACGCCTCGCTCGGCGAGTACCTCGAGCTCGACGATCCTTCGCTCTGGGTCGCGCTCTCGGCGTGGCAGCGCGAAAAGGATCCCATCCTGTCCGATCTCGTCGCGCGCCTGCGCTCGCGCCGGCTGTTCAAGACGATCGAGCTCTACGGCGAGGCGAAGACGCCGCAAGCCCGCATCGAAACGCTCGAGCGCGCGCGAGAGGCGGCCGCGCGCGCCGGATTCGACCCGCACGCTTACGTCGGCCTCGACGTCGCCTCGACGGTCGCCTTCGACGATCGCGAGGATCCCCTGAGCGTCGTTTTTCCGGACGACTCCATGCGTCCGCTCGCCGACGTCTCGTTCCTGCTCGGGCGGCTGCGCGAAGAGAAGCTCGAGCGCGTGCGCCTGATCTTTCCCGCCGAGCTCCGCGACGTCGTTCTCGCGGCCGTCGCGTCCTAGGAGAGCCGAGGCGCCTCGTGACCATGGCGACGAAGCACCCGAAGCCGAGAACACTGGTGCAGTCGTGCGCGGCGGTCGCGCTCGTTTCGACGACCGCGGCCGCGGAGCCGCCTTACGGCGGAGGAACGACCTCGAACGTCAAGAACGAGATCGGCGCGGGGCGCCGCCAGAGCACCGGCGACGGAACGTACGGGCGTCTCGACGGCGACGTCGATCTCGGCCTCGGGCTCGGCGCGCTCATCGACGTCGACCACGGCGAGCCCGGCGCTCTCGCTCGCCTGTCCGCCCACTGGTTCTTCATGGCAGGCGCCTACTTGAGTTACGCCGACGGACTCGGGTCCGTGCTCGACCCCGAGCGACGGCTCGGACTCGGGGTCGACCTCCGCCCCTTGTTCTTGCCACGCTGGACGCAGGATCTCGAACGCGGTCCGGCGATCTTGGATCTCACGCTCGATTCGCTCTCGCTCGGAATCGGCGCGAGCATCGACGAGCCCGCCGGAGGGGATTTCGGCGACCGCCGCGCGTTCGAGGTCTCGCTCGGCTTCGCGATCCCGCTCGCCGGGCGCGCGCCGGGACCATGGCTGGAAGCACGCGGAGCGCTCGCCTGGGGCAACACGGGAGAGCGCGCCGAAACCGTCGTCGTGGTCGGCAGCTATCACTTCGCGCTCGAAACGGCGCTCGTCGGCGGCGACTGAAAGCGCAGGCGGCCCGCCGCTCGGCGAGCGACGACTAGGAAAGCCCGAGCAGGCGCGCGAGCGCGGCGGCGAGCGCTCGCTTCAGTCTTTGGTCGGGCGTCTGGTTCGTCGTCATCGAGGCTCCGGAACGCAACAGCCCGTGATGCAGTACGAGCCCGAGCTGCAGCGCGGGCCGTCGTCGCTGCAGGCCGCCATCCCCGTCGGGCACGCCGGCGGGCCTCCCCCTCCGCAGCTCGGATCCGGATCGGTGCGTCCCACGCAAACCTCGCAGGCGTCGCACGGGTTCAGGCACGAGGGAACCTGGGTGCACGGATGGCATACCGAAGGGTCGTCGAGCGTCTCCTCCGTGCAGCCCGAACCGGTTGGATTCTCCGAGCCGAGCCACACGAAGCGGCCGCTCGCCGCGGGAAGCTCGCAGCAGCCGAAGCAATCGCAACCGTTCGGCACGAGCGGGCCGCAGGTTCCCGCACACATCGGATCTTGAGCGGTTCGAACGTCGTCGCACGACGCCGACATCCCCGGGATCGGGGCGTCCTCGTCGTAGCCGCACGCACCGTCACCGCTCGGCGGAAAATCGGGCGCGACCGAAAGCGGATCACAGCGGTGGCTCCAATTGCAACCGTCGTTACCCGAGCCCACGTCGCTGTCGAAGAAGCAGTCGAGCTTGCACGGCGGGGCATTGCCGTCGCGAATGTCGATCGCGAACGAGCTCTCGTCGTCGTCGCACGGGCCCGTACAATGCAAGTCGTCGGAATCGATCACGCCGTCGCCGTCGTCGTCGAGGCAGTTGCCGCAAGCGAAACCCTTGCCCTGGCAGAGCGTGACCCGACATTCGCCGCCGCCCGTGCCGGAGCTTCCACCGGTGACGTTCGAGCCACCGCTCCCGCCGAACGCCCCGATGCCCGCCATGCCCCCCGAACCCGGCGTCGCGTTCAGGCGATCTTGTCCGATCTCGATGTCGCTCGAGCACGCGAGGGTGCTCACGATCGCGACGAAGAGCGCGATCCCCCCGGCCCTACGTCTCATTGCTTCGCACCGGCGTCGAGCTTGTGGCGGTGCGCCGAGCTCGGGTAGCTCTTGGCGAACTGGTCGGCACGAAGCGCGGCCTGGTCGTTCTTTCCGAGTCGTCGCAGCGACTCGATCGCGATGACCTCCCGCTCTTGAGCGAGGACGCCGCCCGGGAAGCGGAGCTTGTGCTCCGTCGTGAGCGCGTACGCGTGCGCGGGGTTCGAACGAAGCGCTGCGCGCGCGCGTTCCAGCAAGTCCGCTTCGAGCTCGGCGTTCGAACGGCGCTCGACGCGCGGCGCGGGTCGTTCGGCGGCGCTCGACGGCGCGCTCGGCGCCTCGGTCGCTTCGGGCCGAGCCTCGGGAGCGGCGGGCGGCGGAGCCGGAGCTTCGACGGGCGGTTGCGCCTTCGCCTGGGCGGGCAGCGGCCGAGGCGCGGGCACGTTTTCCGGAACTTCGCGCGTCAAACTCGAGACGAGCACGGCCCCGCCGACGAGCACGGCCGCGACGGCGGCGAGCTTGCCGGCGCCGAGTGCCGAGACGCCCGACGCGGTGCCGCCGACAGTCCCGCCTCCGGCGGGCCCGAGCAGCGGCCCGAGCTTCGCGGACAGGCTCGTGAGCCGTGCTTGGCTCGGTAGGTCGCGAGCGCCCGCGTCGAACAGAGCGCGGAGCTCGTCCGGGGCGCCCGACGCGGGATCGGTGAGACGAATCGGATCCTGCTCGCTCACGGCGCCATGCCTCCCACGCGCCGCGAGCGGTACATCGCGATCATGCGATCGCGTGCGGCGTGGAGCCGCGAGTACGCCGTCTGCAGCGGGCAATCGAGAATTTCGGCCACTTCCTTCATCGAGAAACCCTCGATTTCGTAGAGGACCACGACCGCGCGCTTGTCCTCGTCGAGCTCCTCGAGAAGCGCGCGAAGCTCCGCACGGGCCTGAACCTGCGCATCCGGCGCTTGCTCGTCGGGTTCGCGGAGATCCCGCGCCGGGTCTGCGGTCGCGCGCTCGCGCCGGACATGGGCGCGCCGCCGGTAGTCGGAGGCGACGCGAAGACAGATGCCGTAGAGCCAGGTCCGAAGCTTCGAGCGCCCTTCGAAGGTCTCGAGCTTGCGGTGAACCGTAACGAAGACCTCTTGCCCCACGTCCTCGAGGTCGGATTCGGCCACGCCGAGATGACGAAGGCTTCTGAGGACGTAGGCGGCGTGGGCATCGAACACCTCGCGCAGGGACGGCAGATCGGAATCGCTCATGGCGGCTCCGTTCCGAAACCAGCGGAGTTATTGGGGGGGTTCATCCTTTGAGTGGAACGAGTGGCTTAGGATTATTACGCCGAATGGAGGGGACTGTCGCAGGCGTCCTCAGAGCTCGAGCCCAAGACCTACTTCGGCGCTGCCGACGACGTAGCCCCGCTGCCAGACCTCCACGCGCTCTCCTTCGGCGTTCCGTGCCGAATAGAGATTCCGGCTCAGTGGAAATCCGCCTCCGACCCCCAAGACCACCCCGAGGGGCCCGGCGACCCGCAGGAAGCTCGATACCCCGAGCGTGAGGAGGAGGTCGAGGCCCGGTTCCTCGTCGTTCTCGTCGAAGCCGATGCCTTCGACCGTGAGCCGCCCGATGCTTTGGCCGACACAGCCCGAGACGCGCACCCCCGTGCCGCGGTACTCGAGCGGACAGAGCTCGAACGAAGCGTCGACGAGCCAAAAACGGCCGCCCGATTCGTCCGGTCCCGTCGTCTTCTCGCGCGGAAGCAGCGCCCCGACGCTCACGCGGAATTCGGGAAAGCGCGGCGGCAAGAACGCAACGCCGGCGCGCGGTCCGTACGCGACGCCGGGAAGGCGATCGTAAGCGAACGACATCGACACCGACGGAACGAAGCGCCACGGCTCGCGAGGGGCGTACGTGTCTCGGGGAAGCTCGATGCGCGTCGGAGGCGCCGGTTTCGGCGCCGCCGGCGGGGTCGGCGTGGTCGGCGTGGTCGCGGGCTCTGTCGGTGGGGCGCTCGGTTCGGCGGGAGGAGGCAGCATCGGCGGCG
>DASUTR010000534.1:0-2969 GCA_036374535.1 Polyangiaceae bacterium | reverse complement strand
CATCCATGTTCGAGCTCGCTATGCTCCATGCGGCCTCGCGCTGCCGGCGCGTCTTCGTTCGAGAAGGCAAGAATTTGGTCGAATTTGGCAGGGCCTCCAACGAAACGCCCCAACGCTTCATCGAGCGGCTGCTTCGCGGCTCTGCTGACGAACCTCGCTCCCGCCTGCCATCCGCCGGTCCACCCCATCTCGCCGTGCTGCTGCACGGCAACGTCGAGCTCCCCGCGGGGAGCGCTACGTACGCCACCTTCCGCGAACGTCTCGCCCCAACGCTCTCTGCGAGCGACCTGCTGTCGTAGATCGTCGGGACCAGCCGCCCGGGCCGGGTGCTCCAAGGCCATACTTCATTCTGGCGGTTCGCGTTCATGACTCCCCGCCAGATTCGCTTAGCCGCTTGACCCAGTACCCCGGCCGTCGGCGCAAGTGCGCAACCGCGACGATGACGAGCCGCGGCTCGACAGTGTAGACCACGGAGTAGGGAAAGGAGCGAAGGAACATGCGCCGCACGCCATCTGGCAAGCGACCATGAGTCCAAGGTGAGCCAGTCAACGGTGTCTCGTCGATTCGCGCAAATGCGGCTTCCGTCTCGAGCAAGAAGCGGTGTCCGAGTCCGTCAACCCGCTCGTCGTACCACGCAGCGGCTTCGGCCACTTCAGCCGAGGCGGCGCGGAGAATCTCAGCCACGACGAGCCGACAATCGAGCGCGCGCCTGAGCTAGAGCCTCGGCCGTCGTGATCGTTTCGGCGGTGCCAGCCCTAACGGTCTCGATGCGAGCCGCCACTTCCGCAGCCCACGCATCATCCGCATCCGCATCGTGCTCGTCGTCGAGACTCTCCGCGAGGCGCAAGGCGAGTGCGGCCCTCTCGTCGGCAGGGAGCGCCAGAGCGTCGACGGCGATGGCTTCGGCGGAACGCATACCAGACAGTTTAGCTGCGCCGTCAGGATCCGAAAGCCGGCCGGTGACTACCGGGGCGCCGGGCATGGCACCCGACCAGTGACGCTATTAGATAAACAAATTCAGTGGCTTATGGTGGAGGCGCCGGGAATTGAACCCGGGTCCGCGAGGCATCCAATCAGACTTCGTTCACGTGCGTAGCCGAACTATCCCGTTCGGCTGGGTTCCTGAATTCGGTCAGGACCTAGCTTTCGATTTTCTCGACCGCGGCGCCGAAAGCACCGTCGCGATCCAGCCCTAGTATTGACGCCCGATTCGCTAGCAGGACGATCTCACGGTCGGACGGCTATCAACTGTTTTTAGGCAGCGAGAGCGATTGCGTTGTCGTTCGCAATTGGTACGGCCCGCTTTTGAGGAGGTGCAGGTGCCTCCGCACGCAGAATGACCTTCAGTCCCCACGTCGAAACCGGTCGCCCCCGAAGGGGTTGTGGGTCCCGTCAACGTAACCCCGTCCCTGGAGAGGTCAAGCCGCGCTGCCGGCCGGTGAGTCGGTGCGCGTGCGGCAACTCGCGCCGGGGTCCGACCGACTTCTGGCGTGACACGACCCTACACCTACACTTCCGAGCATGTCCCGGCCGGTGAAGCCTCGGGCGACCTACGAGGACCTCATCGCCGTTGCGGAGAACCTCGTGGCTGAGCTCGTCGATGGCGAGCTCGTGAGGAGCCCGCGGCCGGCGCTGCCGCACGCTCGTGCCGCCTCGCGCCTTGGCCCACTCCTCCATCCGTTCGACAGGGAGAAGCACGGACCGGGTGGATGGATCCTCCTCCATGAGCCGGAGCTTCACTTACACGAGAACGTTTTGGTTCCCGATCTCGGGGGATGGCGGCGAGAACGGCTTCCTGAGATGCCGTACGAAGCAGCCCTCGAGCTCGCGCCCGATTGGGTCTGTGAAGTGCTGTCGCCGGGAACGATGGCGCACGACCGCGGCGCGAAGATTCCGATCTACGCGCGAGAAGGCGTGTCGCATGTTTGGCTCGTGGATCCGCTGGCGCGCCTGCTCGAGGTGCTGCGGCTCGAGCGCGAGCGCTACGTGCTCGTCGGCACTTGGCGCGATGACGCAATGGTTCGCGCGGAGCCGTTCGACGCGCTCGAGCTCGAGCTCGGCATGCTCTGGGAGCGCTGAGCTACGTCGGGCCGCCGCCGAAAAACGACTTGATGCGCTTGATGAGGAGGTCGCTGCGGCGGTCGCCGTCGAGGCGTCCTTCGGCTTCGGCGTCGTTGATGGTCTGATTGAGCTGGTCCATGCGGTTCGCGAGCAAGGTCGTGAGCTTTTCGGAGAGCTCCGGGCGGGCCTGGATGACCTTTTTGAACGCGGCGCGCGGTACGGCGAGGAGCTCGCATTCGGTGAGCGCGACGATCGTCGCGGTGCGGGCGCCGCCGGTGAGGAGGGCTGCTTCGCCGAAGATCGCACCCGGACCGAGCTTGCCGACGCGTACGAGCTCGTCGCCTTTGAGCTTCACTTGAATTTCGACCTCGCCGCGCTCGACACCGTAGAGCTCGGTGCCTTTCTCGCCCTGACGGATCACGGCTTCCCCCGGGGAGAACACGAGCAAGCGCGACTCCTTGGCGAGCTCGGCGATCGCCTTGGGATCGAGCCCGGCGAAGGGCTCGAGACGGGTGAGCCGCTCGTCGAGCGTCGAGGCGGTCTCGGGGGCGGTGCCGGCCGGAGCGAGGCGTCGGGCTGCCTGCTCGAGCCCCGGCGCGAGCACGTGACGGCGAGGAAATGGAAAAGTGATGCCTTCGCGCTGAAACGCGTAAAAGATGCGCTGGCGGACGCCGCCTTCGATGGGCTCGCGCTCGCCGTAGTCACCGATGAAGTAGCGGAGGGAGTACGTGACGCCGGTGTCGGTGAACTGGTCCACGAGGAGCGTCGGGATCGGTTCCGCGAGCACGCCGCGGCTCTGGGCGATGGCCCCGAGGATCACCTCGCGCACCCGTTCGGGAGACGCGTCGTAGGGAGCGGTGACGGTGATGTCGTGGCGGATGAGCGCGGTCGGGCGCGAGTAGTTCTTG
>DASUTR010000533.1:0-2480 GCA_036374535.1 Polyangiaceae bacterium | reverse complement strand
CCGTCCCCAGCAGCTCGATCGAAGTGGGTGCCGTCGAGGGCACGTGGAGCTTCAGCGCCGTGGGCGTCGCCCACCGCGACCGCCTCGCACCCGGCGCGATGGACGTTGCGCTCGAAATTCCGACGCCGGCTCAGCAAGTCGCACCGGCCCATCAGGTCACCGGCGTCGATGGTTCGACCGTCTTCAGCTGGACGAGCCAGGCGCAAGCGTTCGTCTTCGGCATCGAGAACGTGGACCCGAACAGCCCCTTCGTCGGCATGTACATCGTGACGGGCGAGAAGCGTGCTTCGATTCCCGAATTCCCGAACGGTTTCACGCTCATCCCGGACGACCTCCACAACTGGCGCGTCGAGATTCACGGCGACGCTACTTCGGTGGACGAGCTCGCGGGACCCGAAGGGTTCGCCGACTCGTGGGCGCCGTACGGGGAAGGCCCGAACAGCCCGAAGCGCGGTGACGGAAGCTTCTCGATTTCCGGCGGCCGCCGCTTCACGACCGCGCCGTAACGTTCGTCACGCCGCGACGAGCATCCCGAACGCCGCGACCCCGCGCTGGCGGAGCGCACGCCGGAGCTCGTCCGCGCGCCCGCTCGGCACGTCGAGCAAGGTCGCGCAGAGCTCGGCGCCGTACACGTCGAGTGTCGCGCCGCCGCACGCGGCGAGATCCCCGCCGTGCTCGTCGAGCACGTCGCGCCACGCGCGCGCGATGACGCTGAACTCCGGCGTCGGGCGGCCCGTTTTCGCGTCGAGCACGCCGCGCGCGACGAGGGCCTTCTGCGTGGGCGCGTCGAAAGCGTCGGGCGCGAGCCGCGCCATGCCGAGGAGCGCTCCGATGTTCGCCGCGGCGCGCGTGGCACCCCGCTGCGCGAGAACTCCCGACAGCGCGGCGACGAACGATGCGAAACCGCTCGGCTCGGGCGCGGATTCGGCAACGGGCGCGGCCTCGAGTTCGGGCTCGGGCGCGGATTCGACAACGGGCTCGAGTTCGAGTTCGGGCGCGAGCTCGACAGCAGGCTCGGAGTCGAGTTCAAGCGGTTTGGCGGCGGCAGCGAGGACCCCGGGCGCCGCAGCGGCGGCTGCGGGTGCCACGCTCGGCGGAAGCGGCGTCGCCGGGTCCCAGCCGGGTTTGAGCACGCGCACCGGTCCACCTTCGCGGAGGCGCAGCGTCGGGAGCGCCGGCGCGCAGGGCGCGGGAGCCGCCCACACGAGGCCGTCGTGGAGCTCGGGGTTGTCGTTCGGAAACTCGGAGACGGCGAATCGAGGTCCCATCCACGACAGTCGTACCCCTCGACGGCACGGCGAGCCTAAATTTCGGCTAATTCAGGGTGAGCCCGGACCCATCGTGCCGCCCTCTTCGGTCTTGATGGGGACCTGCGCGGCGTTCGACTCGTTCACGCCGCCCGCTGGGACCCGCACGCCGTGCCCGAGGAGCACGTAGTTCGTGACCGCCCAGTAGTCTTCCGGCTTGAGCGAGCCGGCCTTGCTGCGAGGTAGCGGCATCTCGCGGCTGATGTACTTGTAGAGGTCCTGCGCGGTGTGAAACGCGCCGCGTACGTCGGCACCCGGCGGGAGATTCGCCGTGCGCAGGCGCTCGGCGGGATCCTGCATCGCGGGGTTGGTCGAGGTCGCCGGATCCCGCTCGTAGACCGGAAGCGCGCCGGACCCCATGATGGGGGGCGACTGCGCGAGACCTTCGCCGCGCTCGCCGTGACACGACGCGCATTCACGGCGGTACACCGCCGCACCAGGCGCCGACTGCTGCGTCGCGGTGGTGAGGTTCGCTTGGGTCGCACCGAGCGGTGTCACGCTGCACGCCGCCGCCAGCACCGAGGACACACCGAGCGCACCCACCAACCAGCAAGAAGGCGAAGTCACGAGGCTCATGGGCCCCTTTCTTCGGTCGTTCCGGTCGCGTCGTCAACGACCCATGCGGGTTTGGCGGGCGGTTCTGGGGTATCCTTGCGCCGACGTGACGAAGATCCTGCCCGTTCTCGCATTGATTGCGCTCGGCTGTGCTCCGACGAAGCCCCCGCGCTGGGAAGAAGGCGGCGCTCCCCTCGTCATTCCGCATGCCCGCTGGGACCGGCCCGACGAGGATCCCATCGAGATCCGCGCGAACGGCCAGGTCATCGAAGACGGCGATCTCGTGTACGTCGTCGATCGCGTCGGCCGCATCGTGGACGAAGACTACGAAGCCGTCGCCGTGCTGCTTCCCGACGGACACCTCGTGGGAACGGATTCGACGGCGCTCGGCCAAGTGGGCGTCACGAACGCGTCGCCGCCCGACCGTTTCTCGGCGTGGCTTTCGGTACGCCCGGACGGCTCGGTCGTCTATTTCGACGAGGACGGCGGCCTCGTTTCGCGCGGGAAATGGCACGGTTGCGCGGGACCGGCGCTGCGTACCTGCACGCTCGTCACGCAGATCATCACGCTCCGCGACTACGTCCGGCGCTCCGAGGGAAGCGTTTCGGTCGGCATCGG
>DASUTR010000532.1:0-6109 GCA_036374535.1 Polyangiaceae bacterium | reverse complement strand
CCGAACTCCGCCCCCGCGATGCCGGAAATGTCCTTCGGCGTCAGCGCGAGGTCGACGGTCGCCGTCGCGCCCTCGAGCTTGCCCATCCGAATGTCCGTGACCTTCGCGCGCGCGCGACCATTCAATCCGGCACCGGTGCGTTCGACCGCCACGTCGGCCGAAACCAGTGCTCGGTCGAAGGGGAGCCGGACGCCGACGAGACGCGTCAGGCGCCCCACGTCGAGGTCCGTCGCGGAGACGTCGAATTTCTGGCGTTTCTCGCGCACGTCGAGGTCGCCTTCGGCCGTGCCCGCGCCGCGGAGCGAGAACCGCTCGACGCGAACACCGTCGTCGAGCGCGACCTCAGCGGCGTCGATGGTGACGGCGCCACCGGCGTCGAAGAGCGTCAAGCGGACCCCGTCGAGGCGAGTGGCGGGCGTGAGCGCCACGTTCGTCGCGAGCTCGAAGCGTTCCGGCGCCGTGCCCTCCACGAGCGCATGAACGGCGAGCCGAGCGGGCGTGCCGGTGATGGTGGCGGCGACGTGCCGGAAACGCCGGCCGGCGGCCTCCACGGGTCCCGCCGTGAGCTCGGTGCCGATGGCGAGCTCGGAAGGCTTGCCTCGAAGCGTCGCGCGCATCACCACCGCGTCCGCACGGAACGCCTCGTGCCGGACCGAAGCGAGGCGGAGCTTGGCGTCCGCGACGACGAGCTCCGCCCGAGAATCGAAATCGGCGGCGGCCGTCAGCGTCCCGGACGCGCGGACGCCGAGGGCGGCGAGCCGCGCGGGGTTCGAAAGCCGCGCGACGATCTCGGCGTGAGCGCGCAGCGCCTCCGCTTCGGTGCGCACGCGGTACGAGACCTCGAGCAGAGCACCGTCTTCGTCTATCGTGGCCTGACCATCGACGCCGAGCTCACCGCCCTTCGGCTTGCGCACGCTGCCGTGCGTTTCGAGCGACGGCGTGGGCTGTGCCGCCAAGCGCCCGTTCGGCACGCTGAGTCGATATCCGCCGTCGAGCGCGCCCCCCTCGCCGAGGACGAGATCGAGCTCCGCGCGCGCCGAAAGCTCGGAGCTCGGCGCGCCCGGAACCAGCCGAGCGGCGTCGACGTCGCGAGCGTCTACGGTCGCTCGAATCCGCGTCTGGTCCTCGACGCGGGCGCGTCCGTCGAGCGCAACGTGAATTGCGGGACCGTCGACTCTGCCGTCGACCTCGATCTCCGGCCACGTGCCCTTCGCATCGATGCGCAGACTCGTCCGCTCGCGGACGTCGAGCCCGAAGCGGCGGCTCGGTTCGCCCGACACGTCGGGAACGTTCAACAGCGCACGGAGCTTCGTGCCGTCCCACGCGCCTTCCGCAACGAGCTTCGCACCGGCGACGGCGCCTTCGAACTTTCCCGAACCGCGCGGGCCTGCGCCGGCTGGCAAGTCGAGCCGGCCGGTCAGCGTACCGCTCGGATCGATCCCGTTCGGTAGCGCACGAAAGGCGAGCTCGAGCTTCGTCAGGCCGAGGGTCGTTCGCTTTGCGTCCGACTCGAGCATGGCGTCGAGATTCTCGAGCTCGCCGTCGATCCAGGGACCGTCGGCGAGGCGGCCGTGGACCCAGGCATGATCGAGCTTGATGCGCCCGACGCGAACGCGCACTTCGGGAGAGGGTCCCGACGCCGGCTTCGGTGACGGCTTCGGCTCGAACGCGGCCGCGAGGGTCGGAGCGCCGCTGCCGTCGTCGCGAACGATGATCTCGCCGTGGTCGAGGCTGATCTCGTCGATTCCGATGCGTATCGCGTCGTCGTCCGTCAGCGCCGACCACACGATGCGCGGCCAGAACGTGTCGACGTCGACTCCTCGCAGCACGATGACGCGCTTGCCCGACGGATCGTGGATGGTCGCATCCACGCCGCCGACGCCCCGAAACCCGAGCGCCCCGAGACGCTCGAGCGTAATCTTGCCCTTGAGCGCTTTTTCGAGCTCGACATTGGCGCGTTCACGCACGAGCTCGCGCACGGGCGGCAGATCGAGGGCGAGCGTCACGAGCAAGAGCAAGCCGACGACGAGCAAGAGAAGGCCGGTCGCGACGCGCAGCGCGATGCGGCCGATTCGGCGAACGAGCGACGCGGCCATCAAAACGCTTCTCCAATCCCGAGGGAAATCGCGATGGGCAGCCCCAAAAGCTCCGTGGGGTCTCCGACTTCGTCGGGGCTCGCGGGCGCCTGAGCTCCCGGGACGCGAAACCCGAGGTCGAAACGAATCGGACCGACCGGAGTGTCGTAGCGGAGCCCTGCGCCGACGCTGAGGTGCGGGCGATTGAGGCGATAAGTGAACGTTTCGGGCGCGACATCGCTCGTGTCGGCGAACGCTGTTCCCGTGAGCGCGCCGAACAACGGGTATCGGAGCTCGAGGCTCGCTTCCCAGAGCGTGAAGCCGCCGAGCGGGAGATCGCACGCCGCCGGCGAATAGTCCGTGGCCGTCGGATCGCAGTTGGCCAGAATGTCCGCTTCCGACTGCCCCGGGTTGTAGAAGGGCACGACGCCGTGAGGACCGATTTCTCGTTGCCCGTAGCCGCGGTTCGACCCGCTGCCGCCCGAGAAGAAGCCGCGCAGGAACATGATCTGCACGTCCCTCACCCAGTCGGAGCGGCTCACCCCGCCCGACGTTCCCTCCATCGCGTTCGGGAGCACCGTTTCGCCGTAGTTCTGGGGAAAGAGGAGCCCCGTCGTCACGCGCGCGGCAAGCGTCACGCGCCGAGCGAGCGGCACGTAGCCGCGGACCTCGGGTTGCAGGCGTACGTCGCGCGCATCGCCCCCGAGGCCGGCCGTCTGGACGTCGACGCTCGCATACATACCCTTGTGCGGGCTCAAACGGCTGTCGCGCAGGTCCAACGTGCCGAAGAACTCCGGAAACGAGACGTAGACCGGGCCGAGATCGGGATCGCGCTCGCCGACGTACACGAAGGGACGCACGGCTTGGAAGTTCTGACTCAGCAGACCGTAGAGCTTCCAATACGAGCGCTCGACACCCACCGAGGCTCTGAGATCCTCGTTGCCGACGATGGGAACGTCGGGGTCGTTCTCGCTCGAGAGAAGCAGCGGATACGCGCTCGCCTGAGCCCGGACGACCGCGTTCGTGCGGTATTCGATGAAACCCGGCTGCCGAAACTCCGTACGAATGCGCCCCTGGGGCAAGAGCCGCTCGGGCATTTCGAAGCCGGGAATCCGCGTGGGATAGAGAACGACGCCCGGGACGAGCTCCACCTGGAACTTGCGCAGTCCTCCGAGAAAGTTCTGATTCTCCCAACCGAACGTGAGGTGCAGTTCGGTTCGCGTCGAGTCGATGCCGACGCCGCCGCCTGCGTGCACGCTGCGTAGCTTGCTCGGCTCGACGCGCACGCGCACGGGTACCCGGCCCTCGGCATCCATCTGTTCGGGCAACGGTTCGATGAGCACCGAGCCGAAGACGCCAAGGTCGAGCAACGCGCGCTTCGCTTCTTCGAGGTCGGTCTGCGAATATTGGTCCCCCGGGCGAATCCCGAGGGCGCTCCGAATCCGATCTTCGGGCAGGTTCTTGCCGAGTCCCTCGAGGCGGATCTCACCGATGCGCGCCGGCTCGTTCGGTACGACGCGAAATCCTACGCTCACCTCGTTTTTCGGCAGATCGACCTCGGCGCCTGCGCCGATCTGCGCTCTCGCGTAGCCATGGTTCAACAGCACCGAGCTCAATCGCTGCTCGGCGCGCTGGAACGCTTCCTCTTCGAAGGGTTCGTCGAGTGAGAGCTCCGCCATGACCTCCGATCGGGCTTCCGCCCGAAGCGTGGGGCTGAGGCCGTCCAGGCCGTAGATATCCACGCGCCGCACCAAGACGGGCGGTCCCTCTTCGATGACGATCGTGACGCGCGCGCTTTTCCCCGAGTAGACGACGCGAGCCGCGCGTGCCCGCGCCCGGTAGTAGCCGCGTGCGCGGTAGTAGCGCTCGATCCGCTGCAGGTCCTTTTCGACCACGTAGCGGTTGAACACCTCGTAGTCGTAGATGACTCCCGGAATCAGCCCGAGAAACCGCGGCGTCTCGTGCGTCGCCATTTTCGCCTCGATCTCGTCGTCATCCAGCGCCCTGTTACCGGATATTTTCACGGAGGCGAGGTCGTAGCGGTCTCCCGGAGCGTGGGTGCAGCCCACGGAACACGCAAGCGCGATGCATAGCGCCACGTAACGGCCGAATGTCACGATCTTCGCAGCCGAGAACCAGCACACGGCACGCGAAGTGCAACTCGCGCGCCATCGAGGAGCCGACGCGTGACCGCCCGCCGCTTTGCTTGGACCTTCCTGATCTTCGTGAGCTGCGCCGGTGGTCTGCCGCTCCCGGAACGCACGCGTCACGCCCGCGAGTCCTACCTGGCCGTCCCCTATCCTCCGCCCGCCGGACTCGCCGAAACCGTGCCTCCCGAGCCCGAACGGGAAGGAGCCGTGTGGGTCGACGGTGAGTGGGCCTATCAGGGCAATACCTACGTCTGGCAGCGCGGCGGCTGGGTCTATCCGCCGGCGGGCGCGCGTTACGCACCGTGGCGCGCGCTCTACCAGAAGAGCGGCCGACTCATGTTGGCGCCCGGAACTTGGTACGACGAAGCGGGAAACCCGCTTCCGCGCCCGGATGTCGTCATGCCTGCGCGGACTCCGCCGAACGAAGTGACGGCCGAAACGCAGAGTGGACGCTGACGCGAATCACGCGCGCCCGCTCACCCGGGCGCTCTAGCTCTTGAGGGAGTGCGCCGGAGGATCGCTCGCCGGAAACGACTCCCAAGAGGCTTCGTCGATGCGCCCGTCGTGGGGTGCGACGCCGAGCCTGCGCGCTCCGAGCCGTACGACTTCCCGCAGTGAACGACCGCTGGCGCTTCGCACCGTGAGCGCGATACCGCCGAGCGCGAGTGCAACGCCGAGGACGCCGCGTACCGAGGCGGCCACCGCAACGAGCGCGATGCCTCCGGCGACGCCGAAGGCGCGTCGCGCCCGTTGCCGAGTCGCTTTCCGTCGACCGACCGCCAAGATGTCGAGGGTCCGCCGTTTGGGATAACCTCGATCGGCGCCGTCGGATTGAAATCGACCCGCCCGAGACGCAGCGAACGCTATGCCGGGCGCACTTCTGCGGGGACGGGTCATGCTCGGCTATCCAGCAACCTTCGTGCCCGCTCGCCGCGCCGCCTCTTGTCGTTCTCAGAGCCAACGGCCAATTCCACGCGACCTAGACCCTGCCGATGGGGCGAGGCAGGTTGCCCCTGCGTGGCCATTAATCCCATCAAAACTTGAGCTCGAGATCCGCGCCGAGCCGCTTCATTGCGGCCTTCGGCGTAATAGCTCCTCGCGGCGTTACTTCGACACTTGCTTCGTCGAACCACGCGGGGAGCCGCAGGAGGCAGAAATGACCGCGACGGTCGAGCGCTCCCTCATGATTTCCCGCCGGCACACACACCACGGCGGCGCTCAGCCGCGGAAGCGGCTCCGCCGAGGCGGGGGAGCTCGAGAGCGCCCAGGCGCTGGCGATGGCGAACCAAAGAATCCGGGGGTGCATTCCCCATCACTGAGCAAAGCACGTGCCGAGAATGGAACGCTTGTTGCTCCAGTTTTGGTCATCGCGCTGAAGCGCGGGATCCGAGAGATTCGCCATGCAGCAGATTGCCCTTCCGTCGCTCTACGCCCCAGACGGACGAACCGTACAGACGCAGCCGATTCCACTGGTGCGGCGTACGCACCGGCAACCTCCGAAGCGTCGGGCTCGCAAGTTCGTAGCGGGCGTGCTCTTCGGCGTGTTGATGTCGCTCACGTTGGTCCTATTGGGCTACGAAGCGCGCGTGCTCGCCGATCAGCATCCGACCTTCATCCGTGACACGCTCGAGCGCGCGGGGAACCTCGTTCGCTAGGGCCTGGCGGCTCGCCGCGCGACTCCCATTACGGTGCTCACCAGACTTCGCGGATCGACCGGCTTCGCTACGTGAGCGTCGTATCCGGACGCGAGCGCGCGACGTTCGTCTTCGTTGCGCGCATAGGCCGTAAGCGCGACGGCAGGAATGCGCGCGACCTCGGGTTGCTCGAGCAGCATGGCCCGCACCTTTTCGATGAGCACGTAGCCGTCGTCGCCCGGCATGCCGA
>DASUTR010000531.1:0-5149 GCA_036374535.1 Polyangiaceae bacterium | reverse complement strand
CCGCCGCTCGCGAGCTACGCGGCGAGTCGTATCGGATGGGCGGGCGAGCGACTCGGGCGTGGATTGCGGTCGGGTAGGAAGGGGGAGGGCCGTATCGGATGCCATGGGACGGTTCCTTGTCATTCTCGCGCCTTGAGGACGCTCACGAGGTCGAGGGAATCGAGGCTGCGCCGGACCCAGAACGCGCTCGCCGCCGAAGCGAGCAACACGACGACGACCGCCACGAAGTAGGTCGTAGGCGCGATGACGACCTGCCAGCGGAACGTCTCTTGGTCGACGGTCTTCATGAATTGTCGGGCCCAAGCGGTCCCGGCGACGAGACCCACGGGGATCGCGATCGCCACCTCGACCGCGAGGCTCGAGAGCAGCACGGACGAAATCTCGGCGCGCGTGAAGCCGAGCACCCGTAGGCTTGCGAGATCCCGACTGCGCGCAGCGAGTGCGATGCGGGCGTTGTTGTAGACGACGCCGAAAACCACGCTCGCCGCGAGTAAGATCGAAACCATGGTCCACGTGTCGATGACGGACGCGTTCATCTCGAGCATGCGACGCATGTCGTCGGTCACGTCGGAAACGTCGATGACGTTCGGGGATTCGCGCAGGCGCCGGTTCACCCCGTCGATTGCCCGGGGGTCGACTCTGAGGAGCACCGACGAAACCGCGCCGGCGTCTCCCTCGAGCGACGCGAGGAGCTCGGCGCGCGCGTAGATCTGGAGCCCGATGGATTCGTCGATGAAGCCGACGACGACGGGACGGACGGTTCGCCGTTCTCCTTCACGCACGTCGAGCTCGGGTCGATCGCCGATGCGGAGCCCCAGGACGTCCCCGAGTGTCTTGGTCACGAGGACGCCGTCGGCGGGGATCTCGACTTCCTGCCCGCCGCCTCGCGCCACGAGGCGCCGCAGCACGGCTTGCTCCGGAAATCCCATGGCGACGGCCTCGCGCTTGCGGTGCTCGTTGCGGATGCGAACGGGCACGGCGCGCAGCCCCTCGGCGGTGACCACGCCCGGCATGCGCCGGAGCTGGCCCACCGCTCGTTCCGGCATCGGGCGCGCGAACAGGACGGTGAGGTCCTGGCGTTGCTCTCGCCGGAACGTGCCTTCGAAGTAGCTGATGAGGGAGTCCCAGCCGAAACGGCCGAGGATCATGAGCGCCACGGCCCCCGCGATGCCGGCAGAGGAAAGCAGTGTTCTCAACGGTCGCCGCTGGATCTCGCGTAGGACCATCATTCCGCTCGGTCCCGCCAGCGTTCCGAAACCCAGGCGCTCGACCACGCTTTTGCGGTATTGCGCCGGCGCCGGTGGTTGCATGGCTTCCGCGGGCGGGAGCTTCACCGCCGCTCGCACGGCGCCGACTGCGCCGGCGACGGCGAACGCGGAGCTCACGAGAATCGCCGAGGCGACGAGCGACGGCGAGAGCTGGAAGTACAGGTCCGGGAACCTGAACACTCCGGCGTAGAGACCGAGGACGAGGCGGCCGAGCGCCCATCCTCCCAGAATGCCGACGAGGCTCCCCGGGAGCATCACGACCGCGACCAGGCCGAGGTAGTGGCGACCGACTTCGGCGTTCGAGTAACCCACGGCTTTCAACGTGGCGATCTCCGGGCGCTGCAGTCGGATGAGGCGCCCGAGCACGAGGTTCACCAAGAAGGCAGCAACCGCCAGAAAGATGACCGGCACCATCGACGCGAGCGCCTGGAGCTGGCCGAGCTCCTGGGAGAGGATGCGGTTCGAGAGCTGGTCCTTGCGCTCGATCGCGCCGGTGCCGCCGTAGCGAGCGAGGATTCGGTCGAGAGCGACGAGGACGGGCGACGCGGCGGTTCCCGGCTGTAGGCCGAGCGTCACGTCGTTGAACGCGCCGTCGAGCTGGAACGCCGACGCTAGGGCCGCTCGCTCCATCCACAAGACGGCGTAGCGCTTCGGATCGTCGACCAATGCCCCGGGGCGGATCGCGTAGACGAATTCGGGTGACAACGCGACGCCGACCACGCGGAGCTTACGCAGCTTGCCGTTGATGACCGCAGGCACGTGGTGTCCGGGCTCGAGGCCGTGGGCCTCGGCGAAGGAGCCGAGCACGACCGCCTCGTCGTCTCGGCCGCGTTGCGGAAATCTTCCGCTGCTCAAGTACAGAGCGTTCGTCTTCGGTTCGTGGGACGGCGGCAGGGACAGCATCCGACCGTACGCGGGTCGCGGCATCCCCTCGAGCGGAAGGGTCACTTCCTCGGAGATGCGCGTCTGGACGCTCTCGACCCCCGGCAAGAGCTCGATGCGCGACGCGACGGACTCCGGGACTCGTTCCGCTCTCGCAAACACGTCCGCGAAGCGAAACCGCTCGTAGTACGCGGCTCGTGACGCCTCGAGTGACGTGTAAGTTCCTCGGAGCGAGATGAAGCAGACGATGCCGCTCGCGACCACGAGCGCGATCGTCGCGATCTGGCCTTTCAAGCGCGTGAGCTCGCGAAGGAGCTTCCTGTCGAGCGTCGTCAGCATGGCGTCACCATCGAAGCTCGTTCGGCTGCACGCGCCGCTCGACGACGCGTTCGCTTTGCACGTGCCCGTCGCCCAGAGTGACGACGCGATGGGCAATGTCGGCAATCGGCGCGTTGTGCGTGATGACGGCCGTTGCGGTTCCGAGCTCGCGGTTGACGCGTTCGATCACCTCCAGCACCAAGATCCCGGTGCGAAAGTCCAGGGCACCCGTGGGCTCGTCGCACAGCAGGATGGATGGTCGCTTGGCGACGGCTCGCGCGATGGCGACCCGCTGTTGTTCGCCGCCGGAAAGCTGCGTTGGAAAGTGATCCATCCGCTCGCCGAGGCCGACGAGGGCGAGCGCGTCCTCGGGCTCCAGCGGATCGTCGGCGATGTCGGTGACGAGCGCGACATTTTCGCGCGCCGTGAGGCTCGGAATCAGGTTGTAGAATTGAAACACGAAGCCGACGTGCTTGCGGCGGTATTGGGTCAAGGCGCCCTCGCTCGCGTCCGTGAGCTCCTCCGCGCCGAAGAACACGCGGCCGGAGGTCGGCACGTCCAGGCCGCCGAGGATGTTCAGGAGCGTCGACTTGCCGCTGCCCGACGGACCGAGGAGGACGAGGAATTCGCCCGCGCGAAGGTCGAAATCGACGCCGTCGAGCGCGCGCACGTCGACCTCGCCCATGCGGTAGGTCTTCCGCAAGAGCTCGCAGGAAAGAACCGCCCGATCGTTCGTGCGCAGTCCTTGCGCCTCTGCTTCGGCCTTCCCGGTCCTCGTCGCGGGAGGGGCGAGAGGTGTCGTCATGCGAACGACGCCATTCACGAGGCATGCCACGTCGCTCCGCGCCCGCAGCGGTTGCGCTCTGAACCGCCCACATCGACGTACCTCTGCTCCGCGGCGTGAGACGCACGCTCGCCGCCGCGCGAATTTTCGAGGCCTGGCTCGAACTCGGGGCGGACGCAGACTCTGCAGCGCGCAACGCGGGAGACGCAGGACTTGCGCGAACGGTCCGGGGGAACCCTCACAGTCGTTCGGCGTGTGGGGCGGTAATGGCACGGTGCTTGCGATGGGCAGCCGCGATGCAGAACGCCGTGGACCGCTTCGAATACGACGACGCCGTCGTCAGAAAATTCGCTCTCGCAACCGTCGTCTGGGGGCTCGTCGCGACGCTCGTCGGGCTGTGGCTGGCGCTGATGCTCGTGATGCCGCAGCTGAGCTTCGGACTACCGCAGCTTACCTTCGGAAGGTTACGCCCGCTGCATACCAACGCGGCGATTTTCGCGTTCGCGGGCAACGCGATCTTTGCGGCCATCTACTACTCGAGCCAACGACTCCTGAAAGCTCGCACCTGGTCGGATGCGCTGAGCGCGTTTCATTTCTGGGGTTGGCAAGGGATCATCGTCGCGGCCGCGCTGACGTTACCGAGCGGCATCACGCAGTCGAAGGAATACGCGGAGCTCGAGTGGCCGATCGACCTCGCGATCGCGGTCGTTTGGGTCGCCTTCGCCGTGAATTTCTTCGCCACGATCGCGCGGCGCCGAGAGCGACACATCTACGTCGCTATCTGGTTCTACATCGCAACGATCGTCACGGTCGCGATCCTCCACATCTTCAACAACCTGGTCGTCCCCGTGGGGCTCTTCAAGAGCTATCCCGTATACGCCGGCGTCCAGGACGCATTCATGCAGTGGTGGTACGGCCACAACGCCGTCGCCTTCTTCCTGACGACGCCGTTTCTCGGGCTCATGTATTACTTCCTGCCCAAGGCGGCGAACCGGCCGATTTTTTCGTACCGGCTCTCGATCTTGCACTTCTGGTCCATCGTCTTCCTCTACATCTGGGCCGGACCGCACCACCTGCACTACACGGCGCTTCCCGAATGGGCGTCGACGCTCGGCATGCTCTTCAGCTTGATGCTGTGGATGCCTTCGTGGGGCGGCATGATCAACGGTCTTCTCACGTTGCGAGGGGCCTGGCAGCGCGTGAGCGAAGACGTAGTCCTCAAGTTCTTCGTCGTCGGCATTACCTTCTACGGAATGGCGACGTTCGAGGGGCCGATGCTCTCGATCAAGAGCGTCAACGCGCTTTCGCACTACACGGACTGGACGATCGCGCACGTGCACGCGGGCGCGCTCGGCTGGAACGGTTTCATGACGTTCGGCATGCTCTACTGGCTCGCTCCGCGCCTATTTCAGACCAAGCTCTGGTCGAAAAAGCTCGCCGAGGCGCACTTCTGGATCGGGACGCTCGGGATTCTGCTGTACATCGTCGCGATCTACGCGGCAGGCGTCACCCAGGGCCTGATGTGGCGCGCCTTCGACTCGACGGGGCGCCTGGCCTACCCGGACTTCGTCGAAACGGTGACGCGCATTCTTCCGATGTATTGGGTGCGCGCTCTCGGCGGCTCGCTCTACGTGGCGGGATTGGTCATGGCGCTCGTGAACATCGTCATGACGTTCCGCTCGCGTCCGGCCGTCTACGCTCGCGAGATTCAAGAAGCGCCGCCGCTCGGCGCCTACGAAGGTCCTTCGCCGGCCGTCGTGATTCCACGGCACGCGACGATGGCGCACACCGGCTACCACCTGCGCTACTTCGCAGAGGCTGCGTGGCATCGCGTGTGGGAGCGTCGACCGTTTCGATTCACCCTGTGGGTCACTGCGGCAGTCGCGGTTGCCTCGCT
>DASUTR010000530.1:0-7608 GCA_036374535.1 Polyangiaceae bacterium | reverse complement strand
CTCGCGGTCACATCGCTTCGGCGATCCGCGATCCCGAAGTCATGGCGCAAATGAGAAACGGGGGCGATTCGCCGTGACGAGACTCGGACCCGCGCGCGGGCGTGCGATGGCACGTGCCTTGCTCACACCGAGACGAACACGCATGTCGCGATCACTCGCATTGAACATGAACGCGAACGGCCTGCGCACATCGCGCACCGCGAAGCCTGCGCCGACGCGCCGGCACGGCGCTCTCAGATCGGCGGGCATCGGTTCGAAGAAGGATGGGCGTGAGATTCTCGTCGCCGTGCGCAGCGCCGTCGGCGGCGCGAGCCTCGAGCACGTCTGCCTGGTCCTGGGCGGCGTGCCGTACGCGCCCAACGGCACGGGTGTCGTTCGTCCCGGCAACACGAGCTCGCTCATCGAGCTTGGCCCCGAGCTGGCCGGAGCGAAAGCCGCCGTGTACTTCGAGCTCGCTCTCGGCGCTCGGCGCATCCCGCTCCTCACCGACGCCATCTTCACGTTCGCTCCCGGGGCCGTGTGTGTCATCACCATCACCGATCACACGCGCGCGCACAGCCCACCCATCGAGGTCGAAGGAGCCGTGACGCGCCTCGTCCGGGCGCGTGAGCTTCCGACGGGCACCTGACGCGCTGCGCGCGCCGGACGTTCGGGGGGAGGGCCCGGCTTGCATTCCGCGCCCGCCCATTGTTCATCGCTCGTGGGGCTCACGATGGAGCCGTCACCGAACGAGAGCGCCATGGAAGCCGACCGGAGCGAACAGGTTTTTCTCGGAAGAGTCACGTCCGCGACCATTCGCGTCGTCCTGCTCGGAGCCTGGATGGTCTGGTGCCTCCAGATCGTCCTTCCGTTCGTGATTCCGATTCTCTGGGGCGCGATCATCGCCACGGCGGTCTTTCCGCTGACGCAGCGCTTGCTCCCCGGGCGTCCGCTGATCGCTGCAATCCTATTCGGCCTCCTCGGGTTTTCGTTCATTCTCGTGCCGTCGTGGCTGTTTCTCGACTCGATCGGCGAGTTCGCGACACGCGTCGGCAAGCAATGGTCCGAGGGCAAGCTGCACGTTCCGCCGCCACGACCCGGCGTCGAGGAGTGGCCGCTCGTGGGACCGAAGCTCCACGCCTTGTGGGTGCAGGCGGTCGATGCGCCCGCGAGCGTGGTGGAGCGCTACCTGCCTCAGCTGCGAGAGGCAGGGCGCTGGCTGATGCGCTCGCTTGCGCACCTCAGCCTCGGCGTTCTGCAGTCGCTCTTCGCCGTCGTCCTCGCCGCCGCGTTCATCGCCAAGGCCGACGCGACGGAGCGCGCTCTCGTTCCCGTCGCGGAACGCATCGCGCCGCAGCACGGCGAGCGATTGCTCGAGCTCGCCGTGGCCACGGTGCGCAGCGTCGCCAAGGGCGTGCTCGGAGTCGCGTTCGTGCAGGCGCTCTTGGCGTGGATCGGAATGCGAGTCGCGGGCGTTCCCGCGCCCGGCGCGTGGGCGCTCCTGGTGCTCATCGTCGCCGTCGCGCAGCTGCCGTCACTCTTGATCCTCGGGCCCGTCGCCATCTACGTGTTCACGACGGAGAGCACTGCGACGGCCGTGAGCTTTCTCGTCTGGGCCCTGTTCGTCGGCGTCATCGACAACGTCCTGAAGCCGCTGCTCCTCGGCCGCGGCGTTCGGGTTCCCATGCTCGTCATCGTCGTCGGCGCCATCGGCGGGATGATCAGCTCGGGCATCATCGGTCTCTTCGTGGGCGCGGTCGTGCTGGGCGTCGGCTACGAGCTCTTCGCCGAGTGGGTGAAGGTCGCAGAAGAGCGAGCGACGATGGCCCCGGGGGAGATTGCTCGCGAAACCTCGCTTTGATATACGCCGTGTAACCGAAAGGCACCATGCCCAGCCCGACGACGCGCCGCTTCGTACGCGCCGGAATCACCCTTGCGCTGCTCGCCTCGTCGACGCCGGCGTTCGCCCAGGCGCCCGACGCCGGCAACACCCCCTACGAGTGGCCGTACGTGTTTCCTCTTCTCGGCGACAAAGTCGCCGAGCGCGGGATCAAGATCCCACTGCCGTTCGGAATCGGGGCGAACTACGCGTTCCTCGATCAACCCATCGAGATCAACCGCATCGCCGTCGGCGTGAATGACAGCGAGATGGTCGACATCTCGGACTTCATCGTCTTCGACGATTTGAACTCCCGACTCCACGCGGTCAACCTTCGCGTGGACCTCTGGGTGCTTCCGTTCCTGAACGTCTACGGTCTCGGCAACTACGCCATCCAGGCCGACACGAGCGTCTCGATCGCCGAGCCGTTTTCGTTCGACGCCGGCGCCATCCAGTCGGGCTACGGCGGCGGCTTCGGCACCACCATCGCCGGTGGGTTCTGGGGCTTCTTCGGCACGCTCGATCTCAACTGGACCTGGAACAAGATGGAGAAGCTCGAGGATCCCGTGGGCACATTTTTGCTCACGCCTCGCGTCGGCAAGAACTTCGGAACCTACGGTGGCGTCGAGTTCATCGCCTGGGTCGGTGCCATGCGGCAGGTCATCGAAGCGAAGACTCGAGGCCAGATTCGTCTGAGCGACGCGATCGGAGACCTCCGCGACGGCCGCTTCCAGGACGACCTCCAGGAGTGGTACGAGGCGCTGCCGCCGGCTCGCCAAGCCATCGTGCGCGGTATCGTCGGTCGCCTCGAGGATCGCGAGGGCGACCCGGTGATTCGCTACGATCTCGACAAGGCCGTCGCCTACCCCTGGAACCTGCTCATCGGAACCGAGATCGGACTATCGCCCGCGTGGCGACTGCGCGCCGAGGTCGGCTTCATTCACCGAACGCAGGTGCTCGCCGGGATCAACTACCGCTTCGGCGGGTTCACGAGGAGCAACCCATGACGCGACGAAGAGAAGTGCTCGGCGCGGCGCTCACCCTCCTCCTCCCGAGCGCGCTCGGCTGCGACGACGACGACGTCATCGCGCCGACCGGCGTCGAAGAACCCGCGGCGCTCTTCTGGGATCATCTCTGGACGTTCAGCGGCACTTACGCCGAAGTCACGCCGGACGCGGCGCTCCCGTTCCCGACCGATCGCGCGCTCCTCGGACGGATCCGTTTCGGGCAAGACGGCGGGCCTCCCGTAGCCGACGTCCTCGAAGGCGCCGAGCTCGTCTTCGAGCTCGACGGCCGGTTGCTCGTGAAGCCCGCGGGTGCGGACGCGGCCGAATACTACGGCGCGGACTACCGCGTCGTGGACGACGTCACCCTGCGCGCGAGCGTGCGAAAATCCATCTGGTTTCCCTATAGCTATCACTTCGACGGCACGTCGAGGTCGCTCCTCATCCGACCGGAAGCGGAGACGGGCGGCGGGCTCATGGAGCTCGTGCTCGAGATCGTGCAGCGAACGCTGCTCTCGGGTGCACTCGATAGCGCCGCTCTGCGCATCGCCGCGCTCGTGGTCGGAGATCCTCGCGTGGAGACGGCGATGGACGGCTTCGTCTTCGACCTCGTCAACGGGACCATCGCGAGCATTCCGATCCGCAACACCGTCGACGCCACGGCGTACGTGGCGTCGCTCTTGCGCGACACGGGGACGGTGGGCTCGGACGTGCCGGACGCAGACCTTTTCGCGGCTATTGGCCCGAGCGTCGACGAGATCGCAGCGTTCCCCCGCGAGGGCATTGCCCGCGCACTCGTCGAGCGCCTCGTCACGGTCGACATCGTCACGTCGTCCGTCGAAATCGAACGCGTCGACCGCGCCGTCACGTTCGCCTTCTACCGGCGGGCGCTCGAGACGAGCGGCGCGCTCGCGGCCGTGCGTCGCGTCGATCTCTTGCTCGATCAGTCGTCATGAGGCCCGCGGCGGCGCTGGGTGCGCTCGCGCTGCTCGTCGCGCCGGGCCCGATCGCCTGCGGCGGCCGGAACGGCCCGCCCCGACACCCCGCAGGCGAGCTCGGCGCACGGGCAGCCGCGAAGCTCGACGTCGTGGAGCTCGTCGTGAGCGACCCGGCGCGAGCCGAACGTCTGCGCCGAATCTACCGCGAAGCATGGCAGCTCGGGCGCGACTTCGATCTCGCGCGCGCGAGCTCGTTGCGCCAGGCGTACGCCGTCGCCACCACGCGGACGACACCGCACGGACAGTCCGAACGTCTGCCGGCCTCGGCCCTCGAGCGGACACTGGTCCCTCCGCTCGAGCTCGGGCGCGCGACGTTCGCGCGGTATACCGCCCTCATGCTCGAGGCGCGAACGCTCCTCACCGAAGACGAGTTCCGTAAGCTCGACGCGACGCGCTGACGGACGGAAGCGACACGAATCATGTTCTGGGTCGCCCTCGCAACCGCCATCATGATGCTGAGCGGCGAAGGCGACGACGTTCGCGCGATCGCGATGCTCATCGCGGGCCTACGGCAGTCCATCTACGTTCACGTGGAGGACGAAACGCGCCGCGCGAGAGCGCTCGACGCCGTAGGTCGCTTCGAGTCCGAGTTCGTGCGCCACCGGAAGGAGCTCGAACGCTTCGGTCACTGCGTCGAGAGCGCCGATCGAAAGTACGGCGCGACGCGGGCGGACTACGCCACGTGCGAAGCGCGCGCCGAAAGCGAACGCGCTCGGCTTGCGCAGGCGCTCCGCGACGTTCACTCGGCGTACGAGGCGGCGGTCGAGCCCGACGAACGCGCGAACATCGCGCGCGACATCGCGGCGCTGCCCGACGCGTGGGTGCTCGACCCCACGCTCGTGCGGACGGACGAAGCGCCCCGCACGCAGCGGTTTCGAGGGCTCGAAGGCACCGCCGCGTCACGCCACCTCACGCTTCCACGCAACGTCGTGGGCGTCGTCTTCGGCCCGCTCGGCCCGGCGACGTTCGGCCAACGCTTTCCGTCTCGCACGGTCGACGCAGGCACGAGCTACGCGCACGAAGACTTCCACGGCTCGAGCGCTTCGCTCGAAGCCCCGAACACGATCGCCACGCGACTCGGCTGCCGCTTCGGGCTCTTCGACGACATCGAGGGCGGCGCCGTGTTCCTACCGTTCGAGCTCTCGCCCGAGTTCGCCTTCGAGCCGGTGCTTGCGTACGTCACGGACCAATTCCGGTTCGAGGACGTCGACGTCGCGTTTCGATTCTCGCTGCAGACGCCCGGCGATTTCGGTTGGTCCGTCGCGCCCGGCGGCCTGCTCGGACTACCCGGCCGGCGCGTGGCACTTCAGGCCGGTGCCTTCGTGCCGATGGAGCTCGGAAGCTTCAAGGAGCAGCAGCCGGCCCGCACGGGCTTCGTGGCGCCGCTTCGCGTCACGCTGAACATCGTACCCGCCTTGTTCGTCAGCGCCGAAAGCGCGTTCGCCTACGACGATTTCGACGTTCCGGACACGGTCAGCGTGCCGCTCGGGTTTGGCGCCGGGTATTCGTTCCTCGCGGGCTCGCGCCTCGTGGAATTCACGGGCTCGTTCACGTGGGACCATTTTCTCCTGCCGGCTCGACCGGGCGGCCTCGAGGCATTTCAGCCCGAAGTCTTTCGGGCCGCGTTCGGCGCGTCGATGTATTTCCAGGCGCTCTGACGTAGGGTCGGGCGGCGTCGATGTCGCGCCCCCACCCGCCTGACGAAGCTCCGTCGCGACCGCGACCTCCGGAGGCGTGGGAGCCGCTCGTGCGTATCGCGCGCATGGCGGCGCGTCCGCTCGAGCGGTTCCTCGGAATCGAAGCGGCGAGCGGCATTCTGCTCCTTTTGGCGACCGCCGTCGCGCTCGCCTTCGCGAACTCGGCTTGGGCCGGCGCCTACACCGCGTTTTGGGCGACGCCCATCGGGGTGCACGCGGGACCCTTCGCCTTCGAGCGTTCGCTCTCGTGGTGGGTGAACGACGGGCTCATGGTGATCTTCTTTTTCGTCGTCGGGCTCGAAATTCGGCGCGAAATCGACCGGGGCGAGCTTTCGGACGCCCGCCGTGCCGCGCTCCCCGTCGCGGCGGCCGTCGGTGGAATGGTCCTACCCGCGTGTCTCTATCTCGCGCTCACGCACGAGCCGAGCACGCGGGCCGGGTGGGGCGCGGCGATGGCGACGGACATCGCCTTCGCGGTCGGCGTCCTGACACTCCTAGGCAAGCGCGCGCCGTCTTCGCTTCGCGTGCTGTTGCTCGCCGTCGCGGTGATCGACGATCTCGGAGCCATCATCGTCATCGCGCTCTTCTATTCGTCCGGACTCTCGCTGGCTGGCGGCGCGGTCGCGCTGCTCGGCTTCGTGCTCGTGCTCGCGCTTCAACGCTTCGGTGTGCGGGCGAAGCTCGCCTACGTCCTGCCGGCGCTCGTGGCGTGGGCCGGCACGTATGCCCTGGGTGTTCACCCGACCATCGCCGGCGTGCTGCTCGGCCTGATGACGCCGGTACGCGCGTGGCTCGGGACCGAAGGCTTCGTGCGCGACGTGAAGGGCGAGCTCGAGCGGATCGAGCAGCGCCCTTCGGAGGCCAACGCACACGAGCTCGCCGGGCACCTCCGCACCGTCGGCGCCGCCCGCAGGGAAGCCCTGTCACCCGCCGAAAGCCTGATCGAAGGCATGCACCCGTGGGTGGCATTCGGGGTGATGCCGGTGTTCGCACTCGCCAACGCGGGCGTCTCGTTCGCGGGATTCGTGCCGAGCGAAGCGACCATCAGCGTCGCGGCCGGCATCACGGTCGCCCTGGTCCTCGGCAAGCCCATCGGCATCGCGCTCGCGATTGCGCTGACGCTTCGGCTCGGATTGGCGGCGCTTCCGAGCGGAATCGGCAGGCGGCACTTGTTCCTCTTGGGCGTCGTGGCCGGCATCGGCTTTACGATGTCGCTCTTCATCGCTCAGCTCGCGTTCGGCGATCCACGCCTGCTCGCCGCCGCAAAGATCGGCGTGCTCGCGGCGAGCGGGCTCGCGGGGACCGTCGCGTTCGTCGTGGGGCGCCTGCTCTTGCGTGACGCGCCGCCGCTCATCACGGCCGAGGCCGAGCACCAAGGCTCGTGAAATGAGCCCTCGTACCTCACCCGCGCTGCGAACCGGAAGCCTTTCGGCCAACGCGCCCGGCCCGGTTCGTTTCCTCGCCGGCCGCACCCTGAGCCGCGTCGCCGGAGCTCAGCTCGTCGAAGGCAACGCGGTCGAGCTCCTCATCGACGCGCGCGCAAACTTCGACGCCTGGCTCGCCGCAATCCGCTCTGCGAAGAGCTCGATCCTGATGGAGAACTACATCTTCGGCGACGACGCGGTGACCCGCGAGTTTCGCGACGCGCTCGCCGAACGCGCCGCGGCCGGCGTCACCGTGTGCGTGATTCGCGATTGGCTCGGCTGCCTCGGGCAATCGTCGGATCGATTCTGGAACCCGCTTCGCCTCGCCGGCGGCGAGGTTCGCACCTACAATCCATTTCGTCCGACGGCGCCGTTCGGATGGCTGTCACGCGACCATCGAAAGCTGCTCGTCGTCGACGCGGAAGTCGGGTTCGTCTCGGGGGTGTGCCTGAGCGCGCGCTGGCTCGGGGACGAAGAGCGCGGTGTTCCCCCGTGGCGCGACACCGGGGTCGCGCTCCGCGGCCCGGCGCTCGGCGAGCTCGGGCTCGCCTTCGCCGAGAGCTGGCACGAGCTCGGCTCGGGCCTTCCGCACCTGCCTCTCTTACACGAAGCGATTCCGGCCGCGGG
>DASUTR010000529.1:0-6990 GCA_036374535.1 Polyangiaceae bacterium | reverse complement strand
GCGCTACCGGGGGAGGAGCGCGTCGATGCGCCGCTGGTAGGGAGACGATGGGTAGGCGCGAGCAAAGCGCTCGGCGCGGGCGCGCGCGTCGCCGCTTCGACCAAGGCGGACGAGCGCCGTGATCGCGATGACCTCGCGCTCTTGCGTGAGCGCACCATTCGGGTACTCGCTCCGGTGCCGTTCGGACAAACCGAGTGCCTGCGCGGGGCTTCCGTCGAGCGTGAGTCGCGCGGCGCGGAGCAGCTCCGTTTCGGTCGGCGGAGGTCGCGGCGCGGCTTTGGCCGGACCACCGGGCTCGTTCGTACCTGCGGCCGCGCTCGAGCGACTCGGCCCGACTCCGGACCCCGCAGCGTCGCGAGCAATGGAGTCGCCTTCGCGCTGCACGTCTCGTTCGACGGGGGACGCCGAGCTTTCGGCGAGCGGGGCTGCCTGCACGACGGGCTCTGCGTTCGTCGCGGGCGAGAGCGGTGCGCTCTCGCGAGGAGCGCCCGCGTCGAGCTCGCGTGCAGGATGCGCGATTCGCGGAGCTTCGGCGCGCCGCGACGGCGATTCGGTCATCGCAGCCGCCGACACCCCGGGGGGTGGAGCCGGTCCGTCCGCTCCCGGCGCAGTGACGCCGCTCGTTTCGCCGCGCGTCGAAAGCCACACGGCGAGCACACCGAGTGCCACGACTCCGGCGCCGGCGGCGACCTTTGCCGCTCCCAGGCGTCCAGCGCCCGAATCCACGGGAGGCGGATTGGCGATGCCGAGGCGGCCTGCGAGGCGCGCCATCTGCTCCGCGTCGGGAAGCTCGCGGCTCATGCGGCCGAGCGCTGACCGCAGATCCGCGGACTCCGTCACGTCGTCGAGCAGTCGCTCGGGATCGTCAGCCGACTGCACGGGGCACCTCCTCTGCGTTCATCATTCTGCAAAACGCTCGCACGTGGGCGCGCGCCGCCTGCAAGCGCGAATACACGGTCTGGAGCGGTGTCTCGCTCGCCTCCGCGATTTCGCGCAGCGTGAGCTGTTCGATTTCGAAGAGCACGAACACCTCGCGCCGTTCGTAGTCGAGCGCGTCCAGCGCCTGGCGAAGCCGGCGTTCGGCGCGCAGGGCGTCCACATGCTCGGGCTGCGGGGCCGCGAATCCTTCGTCGGGGATCTGGTCGGTGGCTCGTTCTCTGCGCACGCGCGCGCTGCGCCGGTAGTCGGACGTGACGCGCAGGCAGATGCCGTAGAGCCAACTCTTGAGCGAACGGCCGTCGAAGTCCCCGAGCCGCCGGTTGACGACCAGCATGATCTCTTGGCACACGTCCTCGGCGTCCGACGGCGGAACGCCGAGGGCCAATGTCGCTCGCCATAGGAACGGCATGTGATCCCGGAAAATCTCAGCGAAGGAAGGCACCTCGGGACGCCGGCTCGCGCCTTCGGATCCTTTCTTCACCCCCTTCGATGGGGGCTCGGGGCTCACTTTCTGATCCGCGCTCACGATTTCGCTTTCAACGGAAATCTCGGGAAATGCCAAGCGTCGCGACGAGCTGGAGGGGCGCGACCTGAAACAGCTCTTCTTCGGCCCCATCCTGTTGGTACACGAAACGATCGAGCTTCGTCGGGATCGACGCGCCGAGCCCGAGCGCGCCGAGCCAACCGGAGCCGAGCGCCAGCGTCCCGCGCAGGGCGAAGCCGAACTCCGCGAAGACCCGCAGCGCGACGCGGCTGTCCTCGAGCCCGCGACTTTCGGCGCGAATGAGCGCGAGGTCGGCGCCGAGGCAGCTCCTGAGCCTCGCCTTCGCTCCCGTACCCAACAGGGTCGGACACAGGGCGCCGCCGCCCGCGGTGTAGAGGAAACTAACGCTCGCGTTCGCTGCGGGCTCCACGGGCGCGGACGCGAGCCCGAGCAGGCGCAGGCGAATCGCGGGAACGGCGGGCGGCGCCGCGACGAACGCAAGCTCGGCGCCGAACCCGACGTTCGGAACCATCCCGACGCCCGTTGCCGCGGACGCATCGCCTTCGAAGCGCCACGGCGCGTCGCCGTACGTCGCTTCCCAGTTCGGCGCCGACGATACCGGTTCGAGCGATTGAACGGGTTCTTCCGGAGCGGGCGGCTCGGGCTCCGGCTCCGGCGCCGGGGGTGGTGGCTCGACGATGGCGGGCTGCTTTAGCTCGTCGTCCACGAGCAGCGCCACGACGAGCGCGAGCTGCTCGTCGAGCGCACGACAATCCGTATGACTTCGGAGCTCGCGCGCCGATTCGGGTGACCCTGCACTCGGTGTGGTCTCGTTCGATTGGATCGCGACCACGGCGCGGTACCCGACGCCCGCGGGGCCGTGTTCGATGCGCACGCCGACCGTCGTTCTTGCCGGCGCGCCGTCGCGAGCGAACACCTCACGTCCGAGCTGAGCCTCGACCGTGGTCATGAGCTCCGCCGCAGAAGTGCAATTTTCCGCGCTCTCCGCAACGTCGAGATGTAGGTGTGCCCGGGCGTTCGCCTCGTCTGCCCGCGAGGGGACAGGAGAGAGCGCCACCATGAGGGATGCCAAGGCGATCCGCGCGGGCGCGCGCTGTGGCGACGGCATCGGTTCGTCACTCTAGCATCCGCCCGAGGGCGCCCTCCGCTGGGGCAGGGGATCGCGAATTTCGCCTTTGCGCGAGTTTTCGCGCGCGGCAGTCAGGGCCGCTCGTGGAACTTGTCAAATCGTGCGCGAGGTCAACGGAAGTGCCCTCGTCGTCCCACTGCGATCGAGGTGCGATCGCTCGTCCCCCGCACGTTGGTGAACCCATGACCGCCGTGTTCCCACGAGGAGGCCCCGTGTTCGACCGTCCGTTCCGCCGAAATGCGCTCGGTACCGTGTTGGCGCTTTCGGGCGCGCTCTTGCTCGTCCGGTGTAGCCAGCTGCCGTCGGACGACGGTTGCGACCCGCCGTGCGGTATCGGTCAGACGTGCACGGCGGCGGGCACGTGCGAAACGAACGCAACGGGCGGAACCGCGGGGACGGGGGTCGGTGGCACGAGCTCGGGAGGCGCCGTGTCGAGCGGCGGCTCGGCGGGCAACATCATCGTCACGCCCACGGACGCCGGTCCCGACGTGGCCGAGCCGGCCGACGGCGACGCATGCGCCGACGTGACGTTCGAGGTCACGAACGTCGTGCCCACCGTCGCGCTCCTCATCGATCGTTCCGCCAGCATGAGCGAGGAAGATCTGGACGTCGCCAATCCGGGCGTCACGCGCTGGGATGCGCTGAAGATGGCGCTGCTCGATCCGGCCGGGGCGATTGCGTCGCTCGAACAGACGGTCCGCTTCGGCGTCGTCTTCTATGCGGGCGGCCAGAGCAGGCAAGGCGGCGTGTGTCCGGTCCTCGATCAAGGGGGAGAGCCACCGGTGCTCATGCCGCCGCGCACCGGCATCCTCACCGATTTCACGTCGTACTTTCAGCCGCTCGACACGCTGCCCGATACCCCGACGGGCGAAAGCGTGGCGTTCACGGCGGGTGAGCTCGCTGCGTTCACCGAGCCGGGACCGAAGTTCATCGTTCTCGCGACGGACGGCGAGCCCGACCTCTGCGACGATCGGCAGGAACCGTCCGGGCGCGATCGGAGCCTCGCGGAAGTGACCGCGGCGCACGCGGCCGACATCACGACGTTCGTCATCAGTGTGGGCGCCGACGTCGCCGAAACCCACCTATCCGAGCTCGCCAACGCGGGGCAGGGATTCCCGCCGGACGACATGCCCGCCGCGCCGCGCTTCTACCAGGTGACGACCCAGCAAGCGCTCGCGGACGCCTTCCAGCAAATCATCACGGGCACGCGCTCGTGCACATTGATGCTGAACGGCGAAATCGATCCCGATCTCGCCAATCGCGGCGTCGTGGCGATCGACGGCGCTCCGGTCGCGATGAGCGACACCGACGGCTGGAGGATCGTCGACGGCTCGACCATCGAGCTCGTGGGCGCGGCGTGCCAGTCGATTCAGAGCGGCGAGCACACGCTGACGGCCTCGTTTCCCTGCGAGGTCATCGTGCAGCCGCCGCGCTGAGCTCGCGCCGAGTCCGGGTGCCGCGCCGGGAGCGCGTGCAGCGCGCAGTAGCGCGGCTCAATCTTCGTCCACCGCGGTGCGTTCTCGCCGTACTCGGCGGCGGTACTCGCCGGGCGCGACTCCGAGCTCGCGCCGGAACGCGACGTTGAGCAGCGCCGCCGTCGAAAACCCGCTCCGGCGGGCGATTTCGGGGAGCCCGCCCTCGCTCGTCTCGAGCAGCCGCTTGGCCGCCTCGACGTGCGCCCGCCGGATCTCGTGCTGAACGGTCCGCCCGAGAACGCTGCGAAAACGGCGCTCGAGGCGCTGCCGTCCGCCGCCCACCGCACGGGCGACCATCGGCACCGTCAACCGGCGATCGGCGTGCGCGCGGATCCAGCGAACGGCCTCGGCAACGAGCGCGTCCGTCACGGCGAGCACGTCGCTCGAGCGGCGCGCCACGACGGACGTCGGCGAAATCACGACGCGCCGGTGCTCGTCGAGCCGGCCTTCGAGCGCGAGCTTCACGAGGTTTGCAGCCGCGCGACCCACCTCGTTCCAGGGGATCATCACGCTCGAGAGGGGGGGCGAAACGAGCTCGCACTCGAGGACGTCGTTGTCGGCCCCGACGAGCGCGAGATCTTCCGGCACCCTGAGGCCCGCGAGGCGGGCATAGCGCGCGACGGTGCGCCCCCAGCCGTCGGTGCAAGTAAAGATGCCGCACGGCTTCGGCAAGCCGCGCAGCCACGTCGTCATCGCCGTCGGATCTTCGTGTCGCGCGAGCACGTTCGCGTCGGAGCCCCACCCGATGGGCGTGCGCACTCCCGCCGCGCGTGCTCGTTCGACGAACGCTCGCTCGCGCGCGATCGCGAACGCCGACTCGTCGAAGCGAAACGTCGTCACGTCGCGGAGGCCCGTGCCGGCGAGATGGTCGAACGCAAGCGTCGCGATGCGCTGCTCGTCGAGGCACACGGACGGCACGCCCTCCGCGGTGCGATCGACCGTCACCGAGACGAGCGCAGCGGGGAAGAAGCGCGCCATCGACTTCGAGTCGAGCTCCGGGCCGATCACGGCGGCGCTCGGCGCCCACTCGCTCGACAGCCAGCTCAAGTCGGCTCTCGGGTCGTAGTGGAGCAGCATCCAATCGCGCTCGCTTGCCACCGCCATGAATCCGCGCAAGGTCCCGCGCGACCACGCCCCGCCCGTTCCGAGCGCGATGAGCACGCGCGGCATTTCCGAGCCGTGCGGCTTTTTGACCCGCGCGGGGCTGCTCGTGGTTCGGTCCTTCTGGGGAGCGCCGGCCCGCATGGGATGACCCGCGCGCCTATCACGGCCTTCGTGCAGCGTCTCGCCGCGCTCGGCTCGTCCCGAGACCTACGGGTTCTCGTCGGCGCGCGCCGACGTCAGGCGCTCGAGTCGCGCCTCGATGCGGTCGAGCTGCTGCTGCATCGCCTCGTCCGAATCTTTCGATTCGTGGCTGCCCTTGTGGATGAGGAACGCCGTGAGGACGACGAACGCCAGCAGCTGGAGGAACTCCGACTGCCAGTTCTCGAACGTCGAAAGTCCCCAGCTCCAGATATACCCATCGTCGCCGAACCACTCCGCCGTCGCCCCGTGCTCGCGGCTTTCGGATTCGAAATGGCGCCAGCCCATCCAGGTTTGGAGCACCATCGAAACCGTGAACAACGACAGAAGGACGAGGCTCAATCCGTAGTCGTGGAGCACCCTCGCGAGCTTCGAAGGGTTCGAGTCGCGGCGCTCCTCCGTGTCGAAAGACTCCGCTCGTTGATCGTGGCGTGCTTGCATTCAGGAGTGCGGGGGCAACGGACGTGCCAGCATCGAGTGGCTCGAGCGCTCGATTCGAGCCGCGCGGGACACGCTTCGAGGTGCATCCGAGACACCATGTGCGGCGTTGACACACGCCGCGCCGGTCACGGAGCAGGCTCGTCGCTCTTCGGCTCCCGTCGCTCGTCGTCGACGTTCGCGCTGCCGTCGTGCTCGGTAATGACCCGATTGATCTCTTCGTCGAGCTTGCGAATCACCGCGACTTCTCGCGGTGTGAGCGAGCGTTTGGGCGGGTTCGCCTCGTTTCGGCGAGTGGCCATGGCCCGAGAGGCTAGCAGCGACGGGGCTAGCGACCAGCCCGGCCCTGGCCCCGCGACGGGGGCGGCCTCTCGGTGCCCTCACGAGCGTTCGGCGAGCGCGCTTTGGCCGTCGATGCCGAGCGTCCCGGTGCTGTCGCCGCCGAGCGCCGGTTCGAACGCCCGCGCTCCTCGGGCCCAGGCGCGCGCGACCGACTCGCCCTCGGTGAACAAGAGATGGATCGCGGCAATCAAGTCGAGCGGGCGCATGTCCAGGCGATGGAGCTCGGCGAGGGCGAGCTGGAGCCCCGCGCTCACGGCGTGGAACGCGCGAATCGGCTCGAGGAACGAACGGCTGCCGGCGCCGTTCGCGACGAACGCCGCGCGCGCTTCGGGATCGCGCAGGCGCTTCGCGCATTCGTCCGCGTCGAGTGAGTTCATGCCGCGGCAGGAGAGCGGACGCACTTCGTAGATGGAGCAACGACCCGACTCGAGGAATACGCACGGGTGCTCGGGCGAGAAACGCTCCGTCGCCGACAGGTTTCGCGTGCGTGCCCGTGCTTCGGCCACACGCAAGAAAACGCTCGCGAGCTCCGCTTCCGACCGTGTCGCCCCGAGATGGGCAAAGATCGCGAGTGCTTCGGGCGGTGTCACGCCGACCGCCTGGTAGCAGCAGTGGTCGCAGCCCTCCCGGCAGGCGACCGAACCGACCGGCGCGCGCGCGAGGAGCCCCTCGGCCATGCGCGACATCGACTCGAGCACGCTTCGCGCGAGCTCGACGACGCGCGCGACGCTCGGTCCGCCTTCGAACGCCGCGTGCGACGTCTGCGCGGAGGCGGCTGCGACCTCGTTCTGCCAAGCGTGCTCGAAAATCGCGCGCTCGAGCGACACGATCGTTCGTCTCGTTTCGGGATCCCGATGGAG
>DASUTR010000528.1:0-4198 GCA_036374535.1 Polyangiaceae bacterium | reverse complement strand
TCCCCTTTCCACGTTTCGACGAGGTGCGGCGCTGGCTCGGTGGCGAAGCCCCGCAAGCGACGGCCGGCGGGCCCGTGTCCGGGCGCCCGCCGAATCGAGCGCGCGCGCCCGTTCTCCCCCCACCGCAGGTCTCGACACCGTTACCGCCCCGAACGTCGAGCGAGGTCGCGCCCGTTCCGGAGCCGCCGGCCGTGCCCGAGCCCGAGCGAGGCTCCCCGGCGCTCCGTCTGCGCGTCGAACGGCGGAAGAACGCGACGGTTCCCGACGTAGCGCCGTCCAACGCGCGGGGCGTTCCGGATACACGGCCGAACCTCTTGAAGGACGATCTCGCGATCTACCGGCGTGCGCATCAGCTCCATTTCCACGGTGGCGCCCCCGCCTCGGCGTTGCGCGCGTGGGACGCCTACCTCATCGCGTATCCGGCCGGGACGTTCGCTCCCGAGGCGCGCTTCAATCGAGCGGTCTGCCTGCTCCGTCTAGGCCGCCGCGCCGAGGCGAAGGCCATTCTCGAGCCCATCGCAGAAAGCAGCTTCGCGTACGGCCGTGAGCGGGCCCGCGCCCTGCTCGGCGCGATGGAATGACGGAACGGCCGTCGGGTACGCTCGGCGCGATGACGCCGCTTTTCCCTCAGCAGAACGCATACCGGCAGCGCCACGATCTTTCGGGATTCTGGGACTTCTGTTTCGACGCTGCCGACGCGGGGCTCGGCCGGGGCTTTGCGCGCGGTCTCGCTCGCGCCGGAGCCGAGGGCGTGCGTCCCATCGCGGTCCCGGGGAGCTACAACGAGCAGCTCGAGGAGGGGCGCGACTACCTCGGCCCGGTTTGGTACGAGCGCACGTTCGATCTGCCGTGGGGGTGGGCGAGCCGCCGGACGCTCGTCCGGTTCGGCTCTGTGAATTATCACGCGACGGTGTGGCTCAACGGCGAGCGGCTCGGCGAGCACGAGGGCGGTCATCTTCCGTTCGTTTTCGACGCAACGCGCGTGGTTCGTGCGGAGTCGAATCGGCTCGTCGTGCGCGCGGAAGGAGAGCTTCGCCCCGATCGGGTGCCGCCGGGCAACGTCCCGAAAGATCCGGCGGACGGTTTCGCGCCGAACTATCCGGACGGCGCCTTCGATTTCTTCCCGTACGCGGGAATTCAACGTCCCGTGCTCCTCTTCACCGTTCCCGACGAGGCGATCGTCGATGTGACGCTCCGCCCCGAGCTCGCCGGTGACGGAGCGCGCCTTTCGCTCGCCGTCGACGCCCTCGCCGACGGCGCGCTCGTCCGCGCGACGCTCCGGGGGAACGCGAGCGAGGTCTCCGCGGAAGCTGCCGTCGCGAACGGCGCTGCGACGCTCGAGCTCGAGGTTCCGGCGGCGCGCCTCTGGTCGCCGGAGGATCCCCACTTGTACGAGCTCGCGATCGAGCTCGCGCGAAACGGTACGGTCTACGATCGCGTGACCATTGCCGCGGGGCTGCGCACCGTCGCGGTCGACGGATCGCAACTGCTCTTGAACGAAAAGCCGATCTACCTCCGAGGTTTCGGCCGGCACGAAGACTTCCCCGTCGCGGGCCGCGGGCTCGTACCGCCGGTGCTCGTCAAGGACTACGCGCTGATGCGCTGGATGGGCGCCAACTCGTTTCGCACGACCCACTATCCGTACGCGGACGAGCAGCTCGATCTCGCGGATCGTCTGGGATTTCTCGTCATTTCTGAGACCCCGGCGGTCGGCCTCTTCTTCGACCAAGCGGGGCTCGAGCGCCGCCTCGCGCTCTGTCGGACGATGACGCGCGAGCTCGTGCTGCGCGACAAGAACCACCCCTCCGTCATCGCCTGGAGCCTCGCGAACGAGCCGCATTCTCGGCGGCCGGCCGCACGCGCATTTTTCGAGGAGCTCGTAGCGCTCGCCCGCGAGCTCGATCCTTCGCGGCTCGTCACCCTCGTGAGCTACCTGGGAGTCGACGAGACGAGCTTCGAGCTCTGCGATCTCGTGTGCGTGAACCGTTACAACGGGTGGTACACGGAAAGCGGTCGCATCGCGGAGGGAATGCAGCAACTCTCCGCCGACCTCGATCGCATTCACGCCCGCTACGACAAACCCCTCCTGCTTTCCGAGTTCGGCGCCGACGCGGTGCCCGGGATGCACGCCGAGCCGCCCGAGATGTTCACCGAGGAGTACCAAGCCGACATGATCGCGAGCATCGTGGGCGTGCTCCGCGAGAAATCCTACGTCGTCGGCGAACACGTCTGGAATCTCTGCGATTTCAAGACGGGACAAGCGGTCCATCGCGTGGGAGGGCTGAACTTCAAGGGCGTCTTCACGCGCGATCGCCGCCCGAAGCTTGCCGCCCGCACGCTCCGCGCGCTCTGGTCGAAGTGAGCGTCACTCCGGAACGAGATCGCTCGCGTCGCGCGGCCAGAGCTTCGCGTGCCCGAACGAGCGCCCGAGCACGCCGGTGACGGAGCGAAAGCGCGTCCCGGACGGAAAAAGATTGTCGAGGTCCGGCGCGAAGAGGTCGTCGACCCGGAGCACGCCGTCGAGCAGGAGCTCGTCGTAGTCGGCGGGGGCGTCGGGGTTCTCGAGCGTGACGGCGACGTTCTCGACGCGGACGAGCATCGACTGGTACGCGTCGACGAGCGCGCCACCGTCGCCCACGTCGCGGGCGACGACGACGCGCGGCTCGACCGGCGCGTCGAGAGCGCGCTCGAGGATCGTGGGAGCGACGAGCTCGTCCGTGTCCTGGTAGACGTCGAGGCGACCGAAGAGCGTCAGCCGTTCGCCGAGCGCAACGCCGGCCGGCGCGCGACCGGTGAACACGAAAATGCCGGAAAACGCGGCATCTCCGTCGGTCGCCTGGAAACCTCGGGCGCTCCCCGCGTCGGGCCGCACGGCGGCGACGCGCGCCCCTTCGACGAGCACGAGCGCATGTCGCGGCGGGCGCGTTCCGCGCGCCGGATCGCGGAGCGCGGCGATCGTGAGCGGGCAGGGCACGACGCCCGGGTTCGCCGTGCCGCACGGGTCGCACGCGTCCCCGACGCCGTCTGCGTCGTCGTCGGCCTGGTCGGCGTTCGGCTCGCGCGGGCAATCGTCGAGAGCGTCGTCGATGCCGTCGCGGTCGAGATCGCGCGGAGCGGGCGCGTCGCAATCGCGGCGATCGTCGAGCGGGCAGGGGTCACAGGCGTCGCCGAGCCCGTCGCCGTCGGCGTCGGCCTGCTGCGCTGCGTCGAAGAGACGCGGCGGGTCGAAGATTCTCGGGCACCGGTCGAGCACGTCCGTGACGCCGTCGCCGTCGCCGTCGTCCTCGCGCGGCGTGCCGTCGTACTCACCCGGCCGCGCGGGCACGCAGCTCGGCTCGTTCGGCGGCGCGTCGCAGGCGAACAGAGGGTACGGCGAGGCCAAAACGAGCTCGGCGAGCGAACGCCCGGTTTCCGCCAGGCAGACGGCTTTCGTCGCGCCGCACACGTCGAGCGTCTCGCAGCTCGACCCGAGCTCTGCGAGCACTTCCTCGGCACCGTAGAGGGGAACGCCCGCGCGGAGCACGAGCTCGACGTCGTCGGGCGCCGCGTCGATCACGGCCTCGTGCGGTTCGCGCCCGCGCCGCCGCACGACCTGGAGATCGGCGAAGTGACCCGAAGCGACGCGGCCGAGCGCCCGCTCCGCTCCCGCGGCACGCGCTGCAGCCCCCGTCGCCATGTCGAAGAGCGAGCGCGCGTCGAGCTCGCCGTCGAGGTAGTGCTCCGAAAAGCTACGCGCGCAGGCGAGCTCGCGGCGGACGTTCATCGAGCCGGAGAGTAGCCAGTCCGTTCCGAGCGCCAGCTCCACGCCCGAACGCCGGAGCAGCGTGACCGGCGCGGTGTTACCGTAGAGCGACAGGTTCGAGCGCGGCGACCACACGACGCTGGCCCGCCGGGCGGCGAGAGCGCGCGCGAGCGTGGCGTCGACCGCCATGGCGTGAACGATGCCGGTCGTTTCTCCGACGAGCGAAGGCTCGAGGGCGCAAATCAGCTCATTTCTGGCCTCGCGATCGATGCCTTCCCCGAGGTGCGGCAGGTACGCGCCGACCAGCCCGACGGCCGCCGGCCGCGTGCGTCCGGCTCCGTACGCGCAGCCGTTCGGAAGCAAGAGCCCGTCCGCGTCGTCGAGCGGGAACGTGTCGGAGTCGGCCGGAGCGACGCGCACGCCTTCGTCGAGACCCGCCATGTCCAGGTTTCTCAC
>DASUTR010000527.1:0-4133 GCA_036374535.1 Polyangiaceae bacterium | reverse complement strand
CGAACCCGACGGTGGAGCGGAACATATCGGCGACCCCCAGGTTCTGGGTGAAGATCCGATTGAAAAATAGGTGCGAGCTTTCGAGAAGCTCGGCCTTGATGGCGGGGTTGTAGTTCGCCACGCCGACCTTGCTGAGCTCCTCGAACATGTCGAACTTGAGGAACTCGCCGTGGAAGTGCCGCATGACGGTCGCGGCCGAGGGCTCTTCCAACATTTGCTGCGCAACGACGGCCGCGCCGTCTGCCGTGTCGAGGCTACCGCCGCCCGCCGCCGCTTGAAGCAGGGCGTCGTCGGGCGTGGTGTTGCGAAGCAAGAGGGAGAGCTTCGCGGCCATCTCGTAGCTCGAGAGGGGAGCGCTCGCCGGGCCGAGCTCCGTCCGGTAGAGGAAGTGCGGCGACTGAAGCATCGCCTCCAGAACCACGGCGACACCCTTCGCGAAGGCGCTCTTCGTGCCCGTCATCATGGAGCCCGTGTCGTAGAGGGTCTTGTACTTCGCCGCTTCGGCCGTGGTCAGGGGACGACGATAGGCGCGGAGCCCGACCGTGGAGATGAAGCCGGTCGCGTCGGTGCCCGAGTAGACGTTGCGGAGGAGCGTCGCATCGGACGTGACCTGGTTTGCCAGGGCCTGCGCCGCGGTGCGAAAGTCGCTCCACCTTCGACTGTCGACGTCGAGAACCAACTCGTTGTTGGTGAAGTCCGTCGTTCCGGAGACGGCGTCCTGGAACGCTTCGCCCTGCGTCGGTCGCGCCGCCAGACGGAGAATGCTCTGCACGCTGTTCGTCCATTGCTCGTTCGTGAGCCGGACGATGCGGTAGTAGGCGGGCGTGCCGTCGAGGTCGAGCGACGTCGGCGAGATGTTCGGGCCAGCGCCCGACCCCGACGCGCCGGCGGTGCCGCCGACCGCCGATGTGCCGCCCGCACCGGACGAGCCGGACGAACCGCCGCCCGTGCCCTTACCACTGGTGTTTCCGGTACCGCCGCTTCCGCTCGTGTTGCCGTCACCACCCTGCGATGCGCCTGCCCCGCCGCCAGGCGCCTCGATCGTGTTGGAGCAGGCCGTCACAAGCGACAGCGTCAGCGCGCCAAAAATCAGGAATCGTGACGACATAATAACCTTTCTAGTATCCAACAGGCGGCGGCGTTCGACTACATGTAACGCAACTCCCGAACCCAGGTAGTGCGAAGCAGAAATGCGCCACGCTGAACCGGGTACGGGATCGGTACACAACACTCGTTGCGCGACGACTGATCGACGAACACATTTCGATCGCATTCGGTCGGCGCTTTCGTTGCCACGAGATAATGCGCATTCCGAGCGGATTTTTGGGCCGTGTTGGGGCTCGCATTCGACCCGGCGGCCGCGCAGTGCTGCCGTAGACGGCAGAGCGGATCCGTCGCCATCGCACTCGAAATTGCGTTGTTGCTGGCCCCTTTGCGCTCGGGTGGATTTCGCGATTGAGGACGCCGCCTGCTTTTTCGTTCGAGCAGTTTAGATAACCGCCCGGAACGAGATCCGTGACCCTCGGTCAGCGCGAGAACGCGCCGCGCACGCCGAGCGCAGCGACTCGTTCGACACCGTGACGAGCGGTGCCGTTGCGTCCGATGCAGACGCCGCAACTGCACCTTGGTGCACGACGCTGCCTGACTTGCACACGCCGTCGGCGTCGCCGCGTGCGACTGCATCGCCGATTACCCCGTGCGTCTCCATGCTGCGCGCGCTCACGCGCCGTGCATCGAGTGCCACGTCCTCGCGTATCTGCATCCTTCTCTGCCCGCGCCTTGAAGTGAACCACGAGCAGTGGGTATAGGAAAAAGGTCCAAGTCTCGCGCCATCGGCTTTGAAGGAGGGTCCATGCGTCGTTCCCAGAGAGTTCGCAGAAGTTCATTTCTTCTTTCGGCTGCCATCGGCCTCGGGTTGGGTGGATGCAACGTCGCCGCAGAGCCCGTCCCCGAAGACGTCGGGCAGGAGCAGGCTGCGCTCGTGAACGGACAGCTGCCGAACGACTTCCCGTTCCTGAACGAGAACGGAACGGCGGCGACCTTCAGCACCGCGGGTTTCATCGACTTCAACAACCCCTTTCACGTTCCGCAGGGAACGAACGGGCGCTCCTGCGAATCGTGCCATCTCGCTCAGGCCGGGTGGAGCATCAATCCGATCGACGTCGAGCTGAAGTTCCTGCTCACGCAGGGAACCGACCCGATCTTCAACCTCCTCGACGCGAATAGTCCGACGGCCGACGTTTCCACGGTCGGAGCCCGCTACCAGAACTACAGCATGCTTCGTCAGGGCCTGTTCCGGCGCGGCGGCGCCGTCCCGGCCGGTGCCGAGTATCAGATCATCGCCGTGGACGATCCGCTCGGTGCGGGCGGCAGCCTCACCCAATTTCAGGCCTTCCGTCGTCCGCTCGCCACCGCGAACTTCCACATCGCGAGAAACGTCGGCTGGCACGACCAGAACACGAACGGTAGCGGCAACGTGCACGCCGGTCTCATCGCGCAAGCGGCGGGCAACGTGACCGGCGCGCAGCAGGGCCCGCCCGCTTCGGCCGCGACGCTCGAGGCGATCGTCGTCTACGAAGAAGGCTTCGCGTTCGCCCAGCAATACAAGTTCGGCGTGGGCATGCTCGATTCGTGCGGCGCGACCGGCGGTCCGGAGAACCTCTCCGCGCAGGCTCCCGTCAACGACCGTTTCAACCTGTTCGACGCGTGGATCGACCTGCCGCCGGGCTCGTGCGGGTCCGTCGGCCACGACAAGAAGCGCGCGCAGATTGCGCGCGGTCAGGAGGTCTTCAACGCCACGAATGCGAACGGACGCTCTTGCCGCGGTTGCCACAACGCCCAGAACAACGGCAGCAACACGAACGGCACGCTGTTCGACATCGGCGCGTCGCGCGCGGAATTCCGCGAGCCCGGCATGCCGCTCTACACGGTGCGGAACATCGCGACGGGCGAGGAACGTCAGACGACGGACCCGGGCCGCGCGCTCCGCTCGGGACGCTGGGCCGACATGGATCGCTTCAAGACGCCGTCGCTCCGCGGCATCTCGGCGCGCGCGCCGTACTTCCACAACGGCATCGCCAAGACGCTGAGGGACGTCGTGATCCACTACGAGGTCGCTCTCGGTTTCGTGTACACGAACGACGAGCGGAAGGACCTCGTCGCGTTTCTCGAGTCGCTCTGAAGTCGGACGCTGTTGGGCGGCGACGACGGCCAATCGTCGCCGCCCACTCATTTTCCCTAGGCGTGGGGTCGGCGCGAGCTCACTGCACCTTGACTCGCGTGAAGCGGCCGTCCTGCCGCTGGAAGGCAATGTCGTAGGCGTTGCAGGCGCTCGCGGCGATGGCCGGCGCGGACGTCGCCGTGACGACGGTCGGTGGCGCGTCCCAACCTTCCCACAAGAGGTTCGGGCCACGGTTCGTCGAGACGAAGCCGTCGACCACGGTCGCGTAGTACGTCGGCACATCTCCGCACAGGCGTGAGGTGAGTCCGCCGCCGTTCCAAGCGTTCAGATCTCCAATCTGGGTCCAGTCGGGTGCTCCTATCGCGCTCAACCCCGTATTCCACAGCTTGCCGTTACCGCCGCGGACCGCGATGCGGATCGGGTGACCGCCGTTGCCGACGATCGTGGACGTCGCGGACGGTGAGCTCTGTACCTGCCCGTTGGCGCCGTTTGGCAGCACGGTCCACGCGGTCCAGGTGTTGTTCGCGAGAGACGTAAGCTTCGTCCATCGGAGCTTGCTGTCGTCGGTAGGGAACAACACGTGGACTGCCGCCGCTGCCGTCGAGCTCTTGCCGAAGACCACGGCCGGCTGCCGCACGTCGTCGAAGGACACCGGAGCAAGACCTGGAATCGTCGCCCAGGCGGCCGACCACACGCCGCCGCGCTTGACCCGGTACATGAGCGCGTTGGTCGTCGAACGGCGCGCTACGACCATGATCGCGCAGCTTTCGGTCGTCGTGAGGATGGCCCCTGCGCCGGGAGAGCTCGAGAACGCCCAGCCGAACCCGCTCCAAGCGCTCCAGCTACCGCCGGTTTCAGTGGCCGTGTAGATTCGGTCGTTGCTGGCGCGAACGAACGCGTGCAGCCCGCACGTGTCGCGCACCAGAGACGGAGCCGTGCCCGAAGCGGCCAC
>DASUTR010000526.1:0-3245 GCA_036374535.1 Polyangiaceae bacterium | reverse complement strand
GCCTCCGGCACACGCGCACGCGAAGAGCGACGCACAAACTCCGAGCCCCAACCACATGTTCGTCATGAATCCTCCTTTGTCGTTGATCGTTCAGTTCCCAAGAACGACGCGCGGCCCAATCCGCAGCCGCGCCCAACCACTTCACCGACCCAGTACGTGTGTGAGTACCAGGGGTCGGTGGGGCCAGGCAACTCCAAAGTTGGATTCTCGAGGATTCAAAAATTACTATGCGCTCGGTCGGCGTCGCCTACTGCGACAGGAGCAAAGTGCCGCGACGCGAACGGCGACGTTCGACCGACGGGTTCGCTCGCGATGCACTGGCGCTCCCGCACGGCGACGGACAGACTCCTCCGAAGGTCGATGCGACCTTTGGAGCCATGACGACCGACCCGTCCCGACGAGCGATGCTGTTGGCAGGCGCCAGCACGGCGCTTCCCGGCGCACTCGCCTGTTTTCCCAGAAAGGACAGCAGAATGAGTTCCGCGGAATCCGAGGTGAAAGCGCTGATGGAGCGTCGCTCGGAGGCATTCCGTCTGAAGGATGTCGAGCGAGTGATGTCTCTTTTCTCTTCCGATGTCGTCTATTTCGACCTCGTCCCGCCCCTCCGCTACGCGGGGGCGGCTGCACTTCGCGAGCGATTCGTCGATTGGTTCCGCCGCTGGAAGAGTCCCATCGGGCAGGAGCTCCGCGACGTGACCGTCCTCGCAAGCGGCGACATGGCAGCCGCGCACATGCTCATACGCACGAGCGGCACGTTGAACGACGGGCGGACGGTCGGCTATTGGGTACGCACCAGTGATTTCTGCCTGCGCTCGAAGGGCAAGTGGTTGATCACCCACGAGCACGTGTCGTTTCCCGTCGATGTTCGTAACGGAAACGCGGTCATGGATCTCGCTCCGTAAAGCAGCCGCCGAACCTGCGGCCCGGCGGGAGTCCCCGAGCCACACGCGAGCCATGCAGAACCGGCGTTCGACGCGCCGCCGCGCGGGCGTGACGCAAAGCCTGATAACGTGCGCTCATGTTCGCTAGGTCTCCGAAAGGGCGCGCGCCCGCGCTACTTCTGGCAATGGGGCTCGTCGGTTGCGGGGCCGGCAGCGAGCCGTTGAGAGCGAAGGCACCCGCCCTGCCGGGCGAAGACGAGCGTTGCCGTGCGGCCGCTTTGCGCGAGGCGCCCATCGTGACGGAGTGGTCAGCGGCGGAGAAGGCGAACCTCCAAGCACGCCTGCGCGCCGGCGCCCTCGCCGTCGAGTACACGGGCTGCGCCATGCGACCGATCACGTCGTGCGCGCCGCGCGGGAGCTATCGCTGGCAGCGGACGACGATCTCGACGGACGTGATCGAGATTTCGAATCAGGACGAGCTCTTCGCCAAGCTGCCGCTCGGCGCCTTGGCGCTCGAAGGGGAGCTCGAGCGCTCGGGGCGTATCGCCGTGCAGACGACGGTGTCCGGTCAATTCGTGCTGGAAGGCTCGAACGCCGCGGAGATCCCCGACTACGGGGACTGTGCTCAGGCGACGCATCTGCTCACTGGATTATCCATCGGAAGTTTCAAGATGCGGTCGGGCGGTACGCTCAGCGCAGGAGCGTCGGTAGGCGTCGGACAGCACGGAGCCGGCGCGACCACGGCCAGCTCCGAGACGATCCTGCGCGAATCCGGGGACTTCGAGAGCTGCAAGCAGTCCACGGACGAAGACGCCGACATGGGCTGCAGCGCACCGATCCAGGCGTTCCTTGCGCCGCTGCCGCGCTTTTCGCGCGAGCGCGGCGCCGGCACGGTCAAGGTGACCTTCGCGTCGGGCGCAGCCGATCAAGTCTGGGAGCTCAGGCAAAATCGGCAATTCGTCTGCCGGACCCCCTGTACGCGCTGGGTGAACCCGTCGGAATCGTATCAGCTGAAAAGCGAGGGCGGCGTCGTGCCGGAAACGCTCGACGTTCCGAGCCTGCGCGACTACGCCGGACGCGGCGCCGTAGAAGTCTTGGCGACGCCGACCGAACAGGGGAGCTTTTCGACGGGTGTCGTCCTGACTGCGGTCGGCGGCGGAGTCGTCTTCATCGGAGGTTTCCTGTCCCTGTTCGGAGCGATGGCCGAACGGGACGGGCTGATCATCGGCGGGGCCGTCACGGCGGGCGTTGGCGCGATTGCCATCGTACCGGGCATCTGGCTCATCGGTTCGAGCGGACCCCGTGTGGACGTGCTTGCGGGCTTTCCCCGCTCGACGACGGAGCGCGGGCTCGCAGTGCAAGGCGCCTTCTGAGCGGCCGGTCGATACGACTTCGGCCGTTCGCGGGGCGGCGGACATGCGTGGTCGGTTAGGCTCCGAGAGGTTCATTCATGACAGAAGCCGTCTCCGTCATTCGGAACGCGACCGAGATCGTCGTCGTACAAAGGAAGGAGCTCGCCGAGCTCTTCGGCTTCGAAACGCGCAACAAGTATTCGATCGAGGCGAACGGGGTCCCGTTTGCGTACGCCGCGGAGCAGGGGAAGAGCGGGGTGGAGCTCGTTCTTCGATACTTTCTCGGGCATTGGCGAACGTTCGAAATTCATTGCTTCGACAGCACGAGAAATCTCGTATTTCGCGCGCTGCATCCGTTTCGCTTCTTCTTTCAGCGGCTCGACGTCGTTTTAGCCGACGGGCAAGTCGTCGGCGCCGTTCAGCAGCGATTCGCACTGCTGTCGAAGCGCTTCGACGTGCTCGACGCGAACGGCGCGGTGCTGCTCACCGTCTCGTCACCGTTTTGGCGGCCGTGGTCGTTTGCTTTCGAGCGCCACGGCGACGAGGTCGCGAGGATCGAGAAGAAATGGTCCGGGCTCTTGAAAGAGGCGTTTCTCGACGCGGATCGCTTCCGCATTCTCTTCCACCGGCAGGATCTGTCGCTGCCGGAGCGGCTGCTCGTTCTCGCGGCGGCCGTCTTCGTCGACCTTCGATATTTCGAAGCCAAAGCGAGGTGAGCGCCACCGAACGCCGAACGGGCCCGAGGTGCATTGTGGGACGAGGACGGAAAGTTCTAGTGGAGGTTCGATGCTGTCCGCGGTCCCGAAGAACGCTAGAATAGAAGTTCTCGATGGCTTTCCAAGTCGGATCACACGTCGTCGCAGCCGCTATCGTCGCAAGTCTCGTTTGGTCGGCGGGTTGCAACGGCGACGACGAGGACGATTGCGTCAACTGTTGCGAGTGCTCGAACGACGGCTCGCCGATCGTTTACCGGCCTGACGCTCCGGGCGACTGCTCCAGTTGCAAGGAGCAG
>DASUTR010000525.1:0-4493 GCA_036374535.1 Polyangiaceae bacterium | reverse complement strand
CGGGCGCTTCGAGCGGAGGGAGCGGCGGAAGCGGCGGAAGCGGCACGACGGGAGGAGCGAGCGCTCAGGGCGGAACCCAAGCTGGGTCGGGTGGCGGCGGCAGGGGCGGGGGCGCGGGTACGGCGATCGGCGGCGCGGGAGCCGGCGGAGCGGGCGGACGCAGTGGCGAAGGCGGCACGCCGAGCGGCGGCGCTGGCATCGGCGGCCGCGCTCAGGGCGGCGCGGGCGCGGGCGGCGGCCCTATCGTGGAGCTCGCCCGAGACCGGACGACGAGTGCAGACAGCGAAGAGAACAATCCGAGCGCGAATCCGCCCAAGGTAAACCTCGCCTCGAGCGCGAACGACGGAAGCGCGACCACGCGCTGGTGTGCTGCGAATGGCGGGCAGCATTGGTGGCAAGTCGACCTCGGCGCGTCACACACGCTCTCGCGCGTCGAGATCGACTTCGAATACCCGGCGCAAGCGGCAGGCAGCGCCTACGGCTACGTCGTGGGAGTCTCGGCCGACGGCGTGGCGTTCACCGATGCAGTCGACCAAGAGGGGAACACGAGCACGACCATGACGCAGAGCGCGAACTTCCCGCCGTCCACGTCCGGCCGCTATGTCCGCATCACGGTGACTCCCCCGACGACCACGCCGGCGACCTGGTCGAGCTTTTGGGAAGCGCGGGTCTACGGTCGGTAGAGCCAACGAGCGAGCGTCGCTCGAAAGACGCGCGCGCCGTTGGCTCGCCGCCCTGCCGTCACTGCGTGGGACAGCCGACCCGTTGCGATGCGATGACGACGTCGTCGATCCAGAAGTCGCCCCGGACCGCATCCGATTGGAAGCCGTCGAGGCCCAGGATCAGCACCTCGATGGGGATCGGATCCCAACTCGGCGAGGTCATCCCATGGCTGGAGCTACCGGCGGCGGCCAACGCGAGCTCGCGGCCGTCGAGCCACACGTGGGGTGCGACCTTGCCCACTCCGCCGGTCTTGTCGATCGCGAACTCCCAACATACCCAGCGGTTCTTGAGCGCCGAGTCGTTGAGCTTGGTCGCCGTGTTGCGCAGGTAGATCGAATTCACTTTTTCGATCGCCGTGCCGTTGTAGCTGGCGAACGAATACGACGAGTCCGGGGTTCCCTGCGCCGCGCCCGCGCTGGTGCCGAGCCGCATGAGACGGGTGTGGACCCCCGAGCTCGAGGGGTAACCGATGGTGTACATCATGAAGCGGACGAACACGGTGTTCGCCGTGATGGCCAACGGTCTCTTGATGTTCGCGCGATCGGCGTTCATCGTGCCGGTCACGTGGAGCGCCTTCGTCCCCGAAAACGGACGAGACGATTCGACGTTGATTCGACCCGCGCCGCGCACATCGCGCGTCCAGGGCTCCGCCGGCGCTGCGCCCTCGGTGTAGGTCTCGAATCCTTCGCACAGGAACGCTTCCCCGGGACAGCCCGCACCGCCGGTGCCCCCGCTCGGTGCGCCGCCGGTGCCGGGCCCTGCGCCTGCGCCCGAGCCGCCTTCGGCGCCGGCGCCATATCCGGCGCCGCCCGCGGTACTTCCCGCGCGGCCACCGGCTCCAGCATCGCCACCGCCAGCCATTCCTCCCGAACCCGCCGTCGCGCCGCTTCCGCCTGCGATGCCTCCGTCGCTGCCTCCGGTTGACGGCGTCGCGCCGCCTCGGCCGCCAGCGTCGCTGCCCGCCGTCGCGCCACCCACGCCGCCGCCGCGGTTCGAATCGGCTCCTCCCGCGATGCCGCCGGCGCCGGCCACGCCTCCCGTCCCCGGAGCGGGCGGTGGTTCATCCGTCGCGGGCGGACCACAGGCCGCGAGGCAGACGAGCGTCGTTCCGAGAGGGATCAAAGCGCGATCGATGTTCATAGAGCTCCGTGGGGACGCGTCGTCATCGTGGTCGGCGATCCATGGCGACCACGATTCGTTTTCATGAGTTCGTGAATGCGAGCGGAGAATTGATTGCCGCGCGCGGCCGAAGCGACGCATGCGAGAAGGACCGCTCGGTGCGCGACCATGAATGGGCGCACGCTGGCTGCGATGGTCGGAAAAAGTTTTTGCGCGTCGTCTTTTTTCTTCGGTGCGTCGACCCGTCGCCGATGGTGATTGACTGAAGCTGGTTACGTCACAAGAGTCGTGTGCCACGCCGTGCGCTGTCCGCGACGAGTGTACTGACGAAAGAACGAGCCGCCGCAGGCGACGGCGATCGCCCCGCGCGCGGCGAGCCGACGGACTCGCCGGGCGCGGCGCCACCGTGCTGAACGCCGTTCGAGCCGCTTTTGCCGAAAGAGAAAGAGCACTCGTCGTCTGCCCACGTCCGATGGCCGCGAGGAATCGCCGCGAGACGCACTCGAAAACCGCCGGCGCGCGTCGCGCGCGCGACGACGACCCCATCACGTCGCTTGCGCTCGAAGTTCCGCGTCCCTCCGCGGAACCCGGCGACGACGCCCGTCCTGCCGGCAGGAGTGACCGAGTGATGGGTGCCGAGCGCGTCTACGAGCGTGTCGCACCGGTCGTGGAGCGAACGGTGCGGTTTTATGCCGCGACCGACTCCGAGCGCGACGATATCGCGCAAGAGGCATTGGTCGCGATACTGAGAAACCGAGACACCGTCACCGATCCTGAACAGCTCGAAGCCTGGGCGGCCCGCGTGACGTTCAACACCATGTGTAGCGTCTTTCGTCGGCGCAAGGTTCGTCGCTCGCAGCCGCTCGAGTCGCTGCAAGGATGCGAGCCCCAGGTGCCGGAGAGCGACTTCGAAAGCCGCGAGATTCTGGCTCGCGTGCTGCGAATTCTGAAGCATCTGCCGGGCCAAGAGCGGACCGTTCTCACGCTCGAGCTGCTCGGTAACGCGAGCCAGGAGGAGATTGCGCAGCAAACGGGTCGTTCGAAGCGAACGGTGCGGCGCCGTCTCAAGGCCGCGCGTCAGCGCTTCATGAGCCTCGCGCACGCAGACCCGATGTTGAGGGGCCGGGTTTCGCGCGACGGAGAGTCCGGAAATGAAGGTAGCGCCGGCTCGTGAGAACGAGCGCACCGACTCTCATGAACGCAGTCGATCCGAGCTCGCGAAACCGGTCACGGTCGAGAATTTTCCCTCGTGCACGTCGAGGCGCGCGCGATTTTTCATCCGTAGTCGAAAGATGGCCGCGAGCGTCGGCGGTCCGGCGTCGTTTATTCGCAATGACGACCTGTTCCCGCCTTTTTGTCCCTCTCGTCCTAGTGCTCGCGGGATGTAGCAACACCGTCGAGGGCTGGCCCGTGGATTCCGGTCCGGACGGCGCCGGCGGCACGGCGAGCGGTGGAGGTGCAGTCAGCGGCGGAAGCGCCGGCACTGCGGGGCACGCGACCGGCGGCCAGGGAAGCGGTCCGGGCGGCGGCCAAGGAGGCGGGAGCGCCGGGACGGGCACTCCCCCGCCGCTCGTCCTCGATTCCGGCCGCGTGGTTCTCCGGCGCTTGAATGGCCCCGAATACAACAACACCGTACGCGATCTCCTCGGCTCGTCGCTCCGTCCCGCGGACAGGATCGTCGAGGGTGACGAGTCGGCGGAGGGATTCGACACGGTCGGGGAAGCCCTGTCGATGCAACTCAGCCGTTTCGAGGTGCTCGAGCGGGGTGCGACCGAGCTCGTCGACGAGCTGTTCGCGCGGCCGGCGACCGACGCTTGGCGAACAGCCGTGCTCGTCTGCACGGACGTGGCATCGGAAACGTGCCAGCGCCAGATCCTCTCCACGTTTGCGCGCCGTGCGTTTCGGCGTCCGGTCGCGGACGCGGAGATCACGAACCTCCTTGCTCTGATCCAGAAGGCCAGAACCGCCGGCAACACCGCAGAAGATTCGCTGAAGGCCGCGCTCCGGGCGGTGCTGATATCCCCGAATTTTCTCTACCTGGTGGAGAGGACCGCGGCTCCCGCAGGTGTCGCAGTGCCCATCGACGCCCACGAGCTCGCGACGCGCCTGTCCTACTTCCTATGGTCGAGCATGCCCGACCAGGAGTTGTCGGACGCCGCGGACGCGGGCACTCTGACGAGCGATCCGAGCGCGCTTCAAACCGCAACGGCGCGCATGCTCCTCGACACGAAGGCAGCGCAGCTGACGGAGAACTTCGCGGGTCAGTGGCTGACACTGCGCCGGTTGAAGCTCTTCGCGCCGAGCACGAAGACGTTTCCGAACTTCGACATGGGACTCCGGGACGCCGCCGTCGAGGAGACGGAGCGCTTCTTCAGCGCGCTCGTCACGGACAACGCGGCCCTCGAAACGCTGCTGACCGCGGACTTCACGTTCGTCAACTCCGGCCTCGGCGAGCACTACGGTGTTCTCGTGAGCGGAGCCGACTTCCAGCGCGTCTCTCTGGCCGCGACTGCCCGCGCCGGAATTCTGGGCCAGATGAGCTTTCTCGCGGCCACGTCTCACCCGGCGGTCACGTCACCTTCGAAGCGAGGCGTCTGGGTGCTCGAACAGCTCTTGTGCGACGCCCCGAACCCTCCGCCCGGCGACGTCGA
>DASUTR010000524.1:0-5800 GCA_036374535.1 Polyangiaceae bacterium | reverse complement strand
CCTGAACTACTTCGGGCAAGGAGCGCTTTTAATCGTCGATCCCAAAGCGGTCGAGAACCCGTTCTTCCTGACCGCTCCGCGCTGGGCGCTGTACCCGCTCGTCGCGCTCTCCGTCATGGCGGCGGTGATCGCGTCTCAGGCCGTCATCTCGGGCGCGTTTTCGCTCACGCGCCAGGCGACCATGCTCGGATTCTGGCCGCGAGTTCAGGTGCAGCACACCTCCGACAGCGAGATCGGCCAGATCTACGTGCCCACCATCAACTGGATGCTGATGGTCTCGACGATTGCGCTCGTGCTCGGCTTTCGGAGCTCGTCGAATCTGGCGGCCGCCTACGGCATCGCGGTCACTGCCACCATGGTGATAACGACGCTGCTCGCGTACGTGGTTGCTCGCCATCGCTGGGGTTGGGGCGCGTTTCCCGCGCTCGGGCTCACGTTCGTGTTCGCCAGCATCGATCTCGCCTTCCTCGGGGCCAACGCGCTGAAGATCAGCCACGGTGGCTGGTTTCCGCTGCTGATCGGCAGCGCTATTTTCGCGCTCATGGTGACGTGGAAGCGAGGGCGCGAGCTCCTCGGCGAGCGCATTCGCAGCCAGATCGTCCCGCTCGAAGACTTCTGGGAGCTCCTTCGCGTCGAGCGCCCGGCGCGCGTCCCCGGGACGGCCGTGTTCATGACGAGCAACGCCGAAGGCTCACCGCCGGCCCTGATGCAAAACTTCCTGTTGAATCGGGTCGTGCATCAGGAGGTCATTCTCCTCACGCTCATCACGACCGAGCGGCCGCGTGAAATGCCACACGAGCGCGTTACGCTCGAGTCGCTACAGGACGGCTTCAAACGCGTGGTCGCTCGCTACGGCTTCATGGAGCATCCGAACGTTCCAGAGCTCTTGAACGAATACGGCCTGTCGAGCTCGCCGCTCGAGCATTGTACGTTCTTTCTCGGGCGCGAAACGGTGCTACCGGCCGTCGGCGGCGGCATGGCGCGCTGGCGGCAACATCTTTTCGCGTTCATGACGAGGAACTCCCAGCGAGCCGCGACGTTTTTCAACGTGCCGCCGGACCGAGTCATGGAGATCGGCTCGCAGATTCGTTTCTAGTCCCCGTGCTCGACTGAGGACGGTTCAGACGGCGCGTTCGACGCGATTTCGACCCGCCCGCTTCGCGGCGTAGAGCGCGGCGTCGGCGCGATCGACGAGCTCGCGCGCGCTCGCGCAGCCGGGCCCCCGTACGGACGCGGTACCGATGCTCACCGTCACCGAGACCTGGCATCCCGTGAGCGAGATACGCTCCTCGGCGATGCGTGCTCGCAGGCGCTCCGCCGCGACCATGGCGCCGTCGCCGTCGGTTCCCGGGAGGATCACGAGAAACTCCTCGCCGCCCGTCCGGCACGGCAGGTCGCAGGCGCGAAGGCCGCGACCGAGGAGCTTTGCCACTACGCAGAGCACCTGATCCCCGGCGGCGTGCCCGTAGGTATCGTTGAACGTCTTGAAGTGGTCGACGTCGACCGCCAAAACGGAGAGCGGCGTCTTCTCGCGCTCCGCCCGGGCCAGGTCCCGCAGGAGCGCCGCTTCGAGCGCGCGGCGGTTCGAGAGCCCCGTGAGCGGGTCCGTCGTCGCCAGCGCTTCGAGCCGTTGGTTCGCCTGCTCGAGATCGTTCAGCAAGGACTCCTTCTCGCCGATGAGCACCTCGAGACGGCGGACGAGCGCTTCGTAGCTCTGGTTGAGCTCGGCGAGCGCGCGGCTCGCGTCGGCGACCGTCGCGACGACGACCTGCTCGGTGACCCGGCTGCCGCCCATCGCCTCGGCCGCGCTCGCGGCGAGCGGCGGGACGGCGCGGGTGAGCTCGTCCGCTCGAGCTTCGGACAGACCGAGCATCGCAAGCGCGGCGCGCGCTTCGTCCTTGAGCGCCTGGGTGTCACCGCTCTCGAACTGGGCGGCGACCCGCTCGGCCACCCACGCCACGCGCGCCATGCCGCCCGCCGGGGGCTCGGCGTCGTGATGGTGCTCGATGGCCTCGACGATCTCGGCGGGAAGCTCGAAGCCCGTGCCGAGAAGAACCTTGGCGTCCGTGTGGGGCACGAGCCCGAGCGAACGCTCGTAGAGGGTGCGGGTGCGCGACGGCATCGCGAGGATCTGTGAGGCCGTCGCAATGTCCTCCCGCGCCAGGCACAAGAGGCCGACGTCGAGGAACAAGCCCGTCGTGAAGAGATCGTCGGCGTTGCCCGCGCGCGTCGTCTCGGCGATCAACCGGCACGCCGTCGCGCGGCGCAGGCACGCCGAGAGCATGGCCGAGCCGCGTTCGTTCTGAGGCGCGACGTCCGTGAGCGCGAGACCGAGACCGATGTTGCGAAGCCCGCGCACGCCGAGCAGCGAGGCCGCGTGCTTCACGTCCTTCACGCGCCGCGAGCTTCCGAACGCGGCGCTGTTCACGAGGGACAAAACGCGGAGCGCGAACGCCGGATCCGCGGAGGCGTACTGCGCGAGCGACGCGACCGACGTGTCCTCCCTCAGCGACGCGCGCACGATCTGGAGCGCGGCCATCGAGACCGGAGAGCTCGTGGTCGGTGCTGCGCGGGCAGGAAGGCCCATACAACACAGATCGGCTGATTTCGAAAAATCTGAAGTCGAGTCAATGACCCCCCACCGCCTCCAGGTTTCCCACGTCATACGACACCAGTCCCCCGGCCGCCCCCGCCGCGGGAAGCGAGCTCGGCGGGCGCCCACGTCTCACCTTCGACCTGGGCACCGGCGCCGAACTCCGCGCTCGTCAGCGCGGCGGGATCGTAGTCATGGCGACGGTGGGCGCGACGCGCACGCAGTTTCGTCCGGCGTGCTTGGCGTCGTAGAGCGCGCGGTCGGCGCGTTCGAGCCAGTGCTCGGGCGGCTCGCCCGGCGCGATCCGCGCGATCCCGACCGAGACGGTCACGGTCGGCAGGGAGCCGCCGGTCGTGCTCGGGTCGAGCCGCCGCTGCGCTTCGCGCATGCGCTCGGCCCGCTCGATGGTGCGCTCGAGCGTGCTCTCGCGCGCGAGAACCGCGAACTCTTCGCCGCCGTAGCGAGCCACGAAGTCTTCGCGCCGCATGAAGTGCCGCGCGATGTTGTCGGCCACCGCCTTCAACACGCGATCGCCCATGGGGTGGCCCTGCGTGTCGTTCACGACCTTGAAATGGTCGACATCGACGAGCAAGAGACACGGGTCGCCGGCGAGAAACACGCCGAGCGCCGAGAGGCGGTGGAGCTCGTCGGTGAAGGCCGCCCGATTGTAGAGCTGCGTCAGAGGGTCGATGACCGCCTGGGTACGCGCCACTTCGAGCTCGCCCTTGAGCTCGACGACGCGGCGGCCGAGGTCCTCGCGCTGACGCTTTTCGCGCTCGCGCTTGCGGCGCACGGTGGACTGGACGAGCGACACGACCGTGCCGAGCGCCAGCGTCATCTGCTCGGGATCCTGACTCGCGGCGACGTCGACCAGACGCCCGACTTCGAGCTCGAGTCGGGCGTCGTCCGCCTGATCTTCGGCCATGGCCGCGTTCAAGCACTGCGCGAAGGCCTGGAGCGCCTGGCGCAGATTCGTCGAGCTCCGCACCACGTAGTCGCGTTCTTCGCGGCGTCGTTGCTCGAGGAAGCGGCGGCCGCGCCCGAAGTCTCGCCGGCCGCCCTTCGGCTCTTCGTTGGCCTCCTCGTCGCGGCGCGTCGGGCCGAGCAAGAGCTCTTGCACCATGTCGGCGCAGGTGGTCCTGAGCTCGGCGGCGGACATGCGATCGGTGTCGAACGACAGCTCGCCGAAGACGCGCAGGATCCCCGCGAACGCGTCGACGGCGCGGTCGAGCTCCTTCTCCTCGTCGAGGAGGGCGATGGCGCCGCTGCGCGCGCTGGCTCGAGCGCCGAACATAGCCCCGTGAACGGCGCGGCCCCGGCGGACTTGAGAAAACGACCGCTACCCTCAAGACCGGCGACGGGCGTCCGTTCCTACGCTCTAGTCCCGTGTCCGCAGCCGCCGCCTTGCTCACCGACTACGACCGGAATTTCCGCTCCCAGCGGCTTTCCCCGGGGCAAATCCTGCCCGGAAAGATGCGTATCGCCGAGTTCCTGGCCCGGGGCGGGATGGCCGAGGTCTACGCCGCGACCGACGAGCTCGGCCGTCCCGTCGTCGTGAAGATCGCCTGCGCGACGGGGGGAGGAAGCGCCGTCGCCGCACGCCAGCTCCGTCGCGAGGTGCTCGCGCTCGATCGGGTCCGCCACTCGGGCGTCGTCGCGCTCATCGACTCCGGCGAGCACGAGGGCGTTCCGTTCGCGGTGCTCGAGCGGCTGAACGGTCGAACGCTGCGCGGTCTCGTCACCGCACGCACCCGCCTCTTCCCGCACGAAGTCATGGCGATCGGCAAGGCGCTCGCCGACGTGCTCGGGCACTGCCACGTCGCGGGAGTCATCCACCGCGACTTGAAACCGGACAACGTGTTTTTCGTGCGCGGCGGCGGACTCAAGCTCTACGATTTCGGGGCCGCGGTGCTGCCGGCCACGCTCGACGGACTCCAAAGCGACGAGGGCGCGAGCAGCGCGGCCTGGATCGGCACACCGGAGTACATGGCGCCGGAGTCGCTGCAGGGACTCGTGCAGGGCGACGAGCGCACGGATATGTACGCGCTCGGCGTGATGCTCTACGAGCTCTTGACCGGGACCGTACCGTTCGACGGTTCGCTCGCGCAGATCCTGCTCGCGCACCACTCGGGAGCGATGCCCAGCATTCGCTCGCGCCGGCCCGACGTTCCTTTGGGGCTCGCCGGTGTCGTCGATCGCTGCCTCGCTCGAAAGCCGAGCGAACGCTTCCCGAGCGTCGCCGAGCTTTCGGTGGCGCTCTCGGTCGCGCAGGAGTTCCCGAACCAGCCGCTCCCCGCGGCCGCGCCCGCTCGTCCGGCACAGATTCGCCGCGCTCCACGCGCCGCGTACACCACGCCCGCCGTCTTCGACGGGTCCGGCGGCGCTCCCGCCGCGGGCCGGATCGAGGAGATCTCGGCGGGCGGTGCCCAGTTCGTCTCGCTCACGCCCATCGCTCCCGGAACCACCGGAGAGCTGCGTTTTGCCCTACCGATCAACGGCAAGGTCTGCCGGAGCCGCGCCACGGTTCGTTGGGAAAAGCTCGGACGCGGGGGCCTTCGCGTCGTCGGCATCGAGATTCACGATGCCCCGGCCGAAGCCCTCGCCGTCATCGGCGAGTACGTACGGCTGATGGGCGGCAGTTAGACCTCGGTGTAGGCTCGGGCGAATGGCCCAGCGCGAAAAGGACGCGCCCGAGCTCGTGCGCCTCGCGGAGACGCTCGAAGAAGAGCTCGAGCGACTCGAGACGCTGTCGAAGGGCGCGCTGAAGACCCGTCTCGACACGGAGAAAAACATCACGCGCGCGGCGACGGAGCTCGGCGCGGCGCTCGAGGTGCCCGAAAGATTGGCGCAGGGCCTCGTCGCCCTCGGCGCGTTGCTCCAACGCCTGCAGGCCCGCCAGCAGGCCGCCCTCGCTCCGCTCGCGGCGCGCGCGAACGAGATCCAAGCACGTCAGGTCAAGCTCGACGAGCACGTGCAGGCGTTCGCCGAGCTCGGCCGCGCGACCTCGGACGCGGCGGCGGCGCTGCACGCGGAGCGACCCCCGGCGGAAGTGCTCGAGACGCTGAAGGCCGGGCTCGCGAAGATCGCCGAAGACGCGAAGCTTCTGTTCGACGCGGCACGCAGCGACGATTTTCCCGACGTGGCGCGCGAGGCGGACGCGCTCGCCAAGCGCGTGACTCACTTGCGACGGCGCCTCGAAACCACGAG
>DASUTR010000523.1:0-3505 GCA_036374535.1 Polyangiaceae bacterium | reverse complement strand
GTTCGAGACCCGCGAGTATCGCGAAGGGGAGGACATCGTGACCGAGGGCGAGCCCGGCGATCGCGCCTACATCATCGAGCGGGGCCAGTGCGACGTTTTCAAGAACGTCGGCGGCAAACGCGTGTTCATCCGCCGGCTCGCTCCGGGCGACGTGTTCGGCGAAACGGCCGTGCTCACGCGTGAGCCACGCACTGCTTCCGTCGTGGCGGCGAGCAACGTGACGCTGAAGCTCATCACGGGCGACTCGTTGAACCGAGAGCTCGACCGCAACCCGTGGCTCGCCGCTTTCGTCCGTTCGCTGGCGAACCTGTTCCGCGAGACGGACGAGCGCCTTTCGCGACCGAGCACGCCGAACGAAGAGGCCGCCCCGCGCGAACCATAGCCGGCGGACCTCTGCCCGCGCCGGTTCAGGAGCGGACGGCGTTTCCCCACTGCAGATCGGCCCAATATCGGATGAGATCGAAGCGTCCGTGGACCTCGAGCTTCTTCGACAGCGAGGCGATTTGATTGGCGACCGTGCGCGGCGACGTGATGCGACGGGTCGCGATCTGTCCGTAGGTGGCGCCCGCGGCGTGATGCGCCGCCACTTCGCGCTCCGCTCCGGAGAGGCCCGGAAGCAGCGCTACATCGAACGCGGGAAGCGCGAGCGCGACGTAGCGGCGTCCGTGCTCCTCGTGTGTCGTGACGTAGGCGTCGGGCAGCTCGACGACGCCGCAATAACGCAGCGCAGCCAGCACGATGGGAAGCGGGGTGCAGCCGACGCGGCACGTGATCCCGAGCTTCTGCAGCGCTCCACCGAGAAGCTGCGAGATGGCGGCGACGGAGAGATCGAATCCCGCAGCGAGCACTTTTTGGGTTTCGGTCTGGAACGTGCGATGCAAGAGCACGATCTCGCGATCGGTGAGCGCGTGGACGTCCGACGCCGGCGTTCGTTCCTCCGTGATGGCGCAGCAGCATCCGCCTGCCATGAACGTTTCGACGACGCAGAGCCGTCCGTTCGTGAGCGAGCGCCACAACGCGGCGACCGGGTCGTTGCGACGCGCGGGGCGCGGCGACGATTCGGGCGCGAGCTCCGCGAGGAGGCTCCGTGACGCAATCTCGACGGGCGTGAATCGCGGGGGCACCCCCGACTCGCGAGGGGAGCGCCAGTGCAGGAGCTCCTGCTCGACGACGGAGCGAACTCCCTGAACCGGCCGCGGTGGTAACGACGTGACGACTGCAGCTAGAGTGACCATCGTGCGGCGTTCCTGAAGCAGGTGTCGTGCCGACGTGGTGCAACGTGCCTCGTCCGGGGCCCCTCGTTGCAGAAACTTCGACGTTTCGAGCATTTACGAGGCTGGAACGAAAAGATGGGCGCGGCCCTGATCTCGCGGATTCGGACGGCAGTCTGTCCGATTCATCGGAACCGTCCGATTTCTCGGACACGCTCCCGACGACGCCGCTAACGTTCGCGCGTCAGGCCGAACGCCTTGATGAGCGCGTACACGTGGCCTCGGGTGATGTCGAGCTGACGCGCGGCCGCCGCGACGTTCCAGTCGGCGGCTTTGAGCGCACGCGCGAGCAGAGTCTTTTGGAAGTGTCGGGTCTCTTCCTGGAAAGTACCGTGCTCTGCGTTCGGCGCAGGTTCCGGAACCGCGCCCCGTCCGTTGGTCGCGTCCGCCGGCTCACGAAACAGGTGGGACGATTGGATCTGCGTGAGCCCCTGGCCGGACGCCCGAATGGCCGCGGCGACGACGGCGTTCTCGAGCTGGCGCACGTTCCCACGCCACTCCGCCGCCGCAATGGAACGCAGCGCGTCGGGCGAAAGCTCCACGCGCGGCAAATCGTGCGCCTTGATCGCTTTGTCGCAGAAGTACAAGGCGAGCTGCGCAAGGTCTTCGCGCCGCTCCGCGAGCGACGGCACGCGAATCGACACCACGTTCAAGCGAAACAGGAGATCCTCGCGGAAGCGCTTCTCGCGCACGGCTTCCTCGAGATCCACGTTCGTCGCGGCGATGATGCGGACGTCGACCTTTCTCAGGCGCGGTTCACCGAGGGCCGAGTACTCCTTGGTCTGGAGGAACTGGAGCAGGCTCCCCTGCGCTTTCATCGGCAAGTCGCCGATCTCGTCCAGCAATAGCGTGCCGCCGTTCGCCGCGCTCACCTTCCCCTCGATGTCCCGCATCGCGTCCGTGAACGCGCCCTTCTTCGCGCCGAAGAGCTCGCTCTCGATCAGATTCTCGGGAATGGCCGCGCAATTGACGGCAATGAACGGCCCGTTCACGCGGGGGCTGTTCGCGTGGATGGCCGCGGCGACCACGCTCTTTCCCGTACCGTTCTCGCCCGTGAGCAAGACGCTCACGTTGAGGCGCGCCACCGCGTCGAGGTCTTGGAAAAGCTTGGCGAGCGCCGGACCCGAGCCCACGAGCCCCGAGAGCTTCATGCGCTTGCGATACGGCGCGGTGCGATCGGCCTGGGGCGCAGTCTGCTCCTGGAAGCGAATGCCGGCTATGGGCGCGAGCCGCCGCGCGAAGTTCTCCACGCGCAGGGCTGCCTCGTCGCTGAAGGCGTGCGGCTCGGTCTGGCCCTGGAGGTAGAGCACTCCGACGGGCGGATCCCGCCCGATGGGCGCGCACAAGACGGCGTCGGCCTTGCTCCGTTGCACGCTCTCGCGATCGCGGAAACGCGGGTCGAGAAACAAGGACTGCGTGCGAACGACCGTACCCGTCGCGACCGCGTGAGCGATCACACCTCGCGAGACGAGCGTCCGGATTCGCTCCACCTCGTCCCCGGAGAATCCCGTCGCGTGATACCAGGATGCGTCGTTGCCGTCCGAGCTGAAGAGCTCGAGATACCCCTGCCTCGCTCCCACCGTTCCCACGATGAGCGCGAGCGCGCGCGCCAGAAATGCTTCGCGATCCGTTTCCCCGTTCAGATCGAGGAGACCGAGATAGAGGTCTCGCTCCTGCGCGATGCGCGTGCAATCCATCGACCCCAAAGATAGCCGAGCCTCGAACGGCCTACTACGGCCCTCGCGGCGCGAGTCTGCCCGTGAAACGCCGGCCGTTTTCCGCGGGCCCCGCCGCGCTCACGCGCTCGCTCCCCGGGATGCGGCGGGCCTGGGCCACGAGCGGGGCGGTGGAGCGCTCCGCGCCCGGCCGATACGGATTGTACGTGTACCGCTCGCTCACCGCCTCGGGGGTGCGAAAGTAGCGGGCGACGAGCTTCGCAGGATCGCCGGCGATACTCCCCCGTTTCACCGAGCCGTCGTCGCCGTCGTCCCAGCCCCACGGCGCGTTCGCCGCGTTTACGGTGCACAGGATCCCCCCGGAGCCGCAACGGCCGCCGCGATCGCCCGCGAAGGACCCGTGCTTGATGAAGAGCTTCGGGTCGTCGCGGCGTTCCCATAGCCCTCCCGCTTCGAAGAGGTCGATGAGCACGTAGGACGCCGTTCGCTCGTCTGCCGCCGGCATCTCGCTCGGTGCGAGGGACGGATGGTACACGATGCCGTCGAAATGAGCGCCCG
>DASUTR010000522.1:0-28400 GCA_036374535.1 Polyangiaceae bacterium | reverse complement strand
CTGGAATGCAGGTCACCATCCTCCAGAAGATGACGGGATTTCCCGTTCCGACGAGCGCGCACGGGTACACCGACTCTCGGGGTCATGTCCGGATCGACGCGACGGACGGCGCTGCGACACGCGGCTCCGGACTCTGCATCGAGCTCCAAACGCGCGCGGCGCTGGTCACGGACTCGCTGATCGCCACCGAGGTCTGCGACCTCCGCGGCTTCGACGCCGCCGCGGGTACGACGACCGCGGTCACGGATTTCCGGCTCGACACGCTCACCAGTGATCGAACGCTGCGCCTGAACATCGACAATCTGCGACTGCTCGGCCTCTACCAGTCCGACGACGTTTACCGCTACGCGACGGACGTGATGGCGTATACGCCCAAGCGCGCCCGCATCCTGAGCGGCTACTGGGCCACGACGTTCTCGCGTGAAACGGACACCGGACACGAGCGGCTCTTCGCGCCGTGCCTGAACTTCCCGAACAGCCTGAGCGACATGCTCACCGCGGTCGCGGGCGGAGCCGGAGCGGGAGTCGGCGCGATCGTCGGAAGCGTGGTGCCGGGAATCGGAACGGGCGTGGGTGCCGCCGTCGGCGCCATCGCGCTCGGTACGTTCGCCGCCGTCGTGGGCAACAGCGACATCGTGATGTCCACCGAGTCGAAGCTCCGCGACAGCCGCGGGGTCATGTCGCACGAGTACGGCCACTACATGTTCTGCAACATGATCTACGACGCCGACGAGGACGCCGTGGATCACGTGATCTGGGGAACCGCGATTCGCGGCGACGTGATCGAGGATTTCCCGCTCAGGTACACGAACGAAGCGGTCGCCGACTACTTCATGGGCCAGGTGGTGAGCGGTGCGGACTACGGCTGGATCCCGGTCGCCGAGGCGGCCGAGTTCGATCAGTACTGCTCGGATCGAACGACGCCGTGCTTCGACGACAACCTCAGCAGCGACGCCACGGGCGACGACAGCATCGGTCGGGTCGCGACGCTCCTCATGGACGTGTTCGACGGGCAAGGACAGGCACGCACGGCGAACGTTCCGACCGACGCCGACGCGTGGACGTTCGATACGGCGACGAATCGGCTCGTCTTCAACACGAACCCCGCCGGGGACGGTGCGAGCGACAGCGCGCTCGAGCGAGTCGCGCTGCCGGGCAGCTCGATGCGCACCATCTCGGCGAACCTTGCGTTCGGGATGGAGCCGTTCATCCAGTACAGCTTCGACGACGCCCAATGGGAAGGTGCCGGCTTCGCGATCGACAACCTGAAGATCCTCGAATCGGTGAACGGAGCCATGGTCGACCAGAACGTCAGCTGGTGTGATCGCTGCCGCGTGCTGGCGCTCCACCAGCCCGGCGCGACGATCACCAACGTTCGGAGCCTGTGGCAGAGCTGCCTCGACAGCGGGGAGCTCCAGTCGGTGCTCGGACCGGGTCCGGACCCGACGAATCTTCGGCTCTCGGCCGACACGTGCGCGCTTTGTCCGGAAGGGTTCACCTCGGACGACGACGGCGTTTGCACGTTCTGCGCGAACACGGTGGTCGGCAACGACTGCAACGTTTGCACGGTGGACGCCGTCCTCGACGGCAACACGATGGCGTTCGGCACCCAAACGTTCGACGTGAATCAGACGGCGACGGGTGACACGTGCTCGAACGTCTTCCTCGTCGAGGTGCAAAACGCCGCGGCCCTGTTCACGCGCGGCGCCGATTTCTTCAGCGGCTACGTGAGCGTGGTGCCGGAGACCGAGGCGACCTGCGAGCAGAGCTTCACGCTGACGACGACGCTCGGCAGCGGGGTGGCCGACGTGCTGACGGCGACCGGCAACTGGGTTGGCTGCGGCGGGCCCATCTGCATCGACCCCTGCCGTGACCTGCCCTCGCGGGGCGTGACCGAAGCGGAAGCCGCCGGCGGCTCCGTCTTCTTCCAAGCCACGGCACGCCCGAACGGGAGGCTCTCGATCAACGCCTCCGAGCAGATCATCGTCGAGTGACCGGAACGCCCTCGCGACCGGTGGACGAAAGGAGCTCGCCCTCGTGCCGAACCAAGTTCAAGGTAAGCGCATGAATGCGAACTCCGTGTCCACCGGCCGCGTCGGGCGGCTTGCCCCGAAGGCGTGTGCACTCCTCGTCGTGGCCGCTCTGTTCGGGTGCAAGGACCTCGAACCGTGCCCCGGCGTCGAGCAGGGCATGGGCTTCGAGCTCGAGGTGCTCGGGCCGAGTGAGCCCGACGACGCGTGCTTGGAGGCGTGGGGATTCGCACCAGGAACCGTCGTCGAGGGCCGCGTTGCGGAGCTTTCGGGACAGGACGACTGCCGCTCGGGTGTTCCTGACATCGAAGCCGTCGGCGCATGGTCCTACACGCGCGTGGAACGCGAGATCGGCGGCGGCCACACGTTCGAGGGAATGTACGAAGTGAGGCAGGCCCGGTGCACGGCGCGCGTTTGGCTCCTCTTTGCCGCCGACGAGTTCGGCTGCGACGCGAGCCGCGGAGATCTCTGCCGGCTCGAAGCGCGAATCAACGTACCACTCGAGAGCCAGGCGCTCTGCCCGCCCATGTGCTCGGGTGTGCTCGACATCCGTGGAAAACGCCTGTAGGCCGCGAGCGTGCGCCGCGGGCGCTCCCCGTCTGGGGGCGCTCGGCCTCGTCGTAGGTCTGCTCGGCGCGGCGTGCAGCGAGCCCGCCGGTTTGGCGCGCGCGGCAACGACCGAAACCGGCTCGCCGCTGCGCTGGAGCGAAAAGACCATCGTGCTCAAGCTCTCGCCCGAGCGCGCGGGAGGCACGGTGGATCCCGGAGTTCGCGGCGCGCTCGAGCGCGCGGCCGGCGTCTGGAACTCCGCACTCGCCCGCTGCTCGGCTCCGCGCTTCGCCCTTGCCGCGGCGTCGCTCGTTCGCCCGGGGATCTCGGACGATCGCACGCACGAAGTGCTGTTTCACGAGCGACACTGGTGCTCACCTGCCGACGCGGACTCGGGCAATTGCTACGACGCGACGCGGCACGCGCTCACGCGTGTTCGGCCCCATCGCGAGCCGGGGCAGGAGCGGGACGGCGAGATACGCGACGTCGATCTGGAGGTGAACGGCGTCGGATTCGCGTGGTCGCCGCGCGGAGAGCAGCCCGGCACGCTGAGCCTCGAGGCCATGTTCGTCCACGAGCTCGGGCACGCGCTCGGACTCGACCATCCGTGCTCGGACGCTCCGGGCAGCGCCGTACGGTGCGACGACGCGCGTGTGCTGAATGCCGTCATGCAGCCGAACGCCGCGGAGCTCTTCGCCGAAAAGCCGCTCGCGCCGCTGCCCGCAGAGCTCGAAACCGTCTGCCGGAGTCATGCTTCGCTCCGCTGACCTCCGTTCAGCCGCCTGGCTCGTCGCCGGAACCGGCTCGGCGTTGCTCGTGCGCGCGACGATGCCTCCGTACGATGTCGCGCCCCTCGCGCTCGTTGCCTGGGTTCCGCTGCTCGTCTTGGTGGGGCGCGTGACGCTCCGGTACTTGCTGCTCGCGGCGACGATCCAGGGTGCGCTCTTGAACCTCTGGGCGCACGCGTGGGTCGTCGGGGGCCTCGCCGAGACGGTTTCGGCTCCGCTCCCCGCGGCGCTCGGAGCGTGGATCCTGCTCGCGATTTTTCAAGGGCTCCGCGTGCCGCTCGTGCTCTTCCTCGTGCACCTTGCGGTGCGGGTTCGCTGCCCCTTGTGGCTCGCGTTTCCCGTCGTCGAGCTCGTGCTCGAAGAGTTCTACCCGCTGTTCTTTCCGTGGACGCTCGCGCTCGAAGTGCACGGCGTGGCGCCGTGGTTACAGCTCGCAGCGCTCGGAGGCCCCGGCGCCGTCAGCGTGTGGCTCGGGCTCGTCAACGGGCTCGTCGCCGACGCGTGGCGAGGCAAGGACGAACGCGCCCTCGCCGTCCGCCGCCTCGCCGCGGCGGGCGGCGTCGTGGCGAGCGTTTCGGCGTTCGGCTACTGGGCGCTCGCCGAGGTGGACGCGCGCGAGGCGGCGGCGCCCTCGGCTCGCGTGCTCGTCGGTCATTTCGGCACCGAATCCGCGAAGCGCGGCGCGGAGCCCGTGGTCGAGCTCCGGCATCACACGCTCGACGCGCTCCGGCGCTCGGGCCCCGTCGAGCTCGTGATCTGGCCCGAGACCGTGGTTTCGCGGCCCACGGACCCGCGCGAGCTCCCGAAGTTAGCACGCGATTTTCTGCTTCGCGACCGAGCTGCCGGCACCGGGGCGCCCGTTCTGCGAGTGCCGCTCTTGTTCGGCGCCGTGCTCGAAGACGCCGACAGAAAGTACAACGCCGCGGTTCTTGTGCGCCATCCCGGCGTCGTGCTCGGTCGTTACGACAAACAGGTGCTCGTCCCCGTCGGCGAGTCGAGTCGCATCGCTTCGGCGCTCCCCGACTTCGGCGAGCTCGTTCCCGTCGCGACGCGCTTCGCGAGCGGCGCGGCACCGAGCGAGCTCACGCTCGACGGGCGACGCATCTCCGTCTCGATCTGCTACGAGGACATCCTCGCCGAGCACGTGCGGCAGAGCGTCCTCGCCACCGAGCCCGAGCTCCTCGTGAATCTCACCAGCGACGCGTGGTTCCGCGGCAGCGCGGCGCGCGACTTCCATTTCGCGCTCGCCAAGCTGAGGAGCGTCGAACAGCGAAAGTACCTCGTGCGCTCGACGCGCGAGGGGGTGAGCGCCGTCATCGACAGCGGCGGCCGCGTGCTCGAACGCACCGGATCGCCGTCGTCGGAGGTGCTCTCCGCGACCGTTCGCTGGCTTCCCGGTCTCACGCCGTACGCGCGTTTCGGCGCGACGTGGATTGTCGCGCTCGTCCTGCTCACCGGCGTGGTCGTGCTCGTGCGCGCGCGGGGCGCCTCGCGATAGCCTGCCCCCGAGCGCCTGCTATCCTCCGCGCATGGTCGCGCGGCGGAAAGAGGTGCTCTCGCTCGCCGCCGCGCTCGGGCTCCACGCGCTCGCACTCCTCGCGCTCGGCACGCTGCTCCGGGAACGCACGAGCGACGCCGCCCCGGTCGCGCCCGCGCGGTCGCCGCTCGAAGCGGCGTTCGACATCGACATCGACATCGGTGTCGCAGAGCCATTCGCCGCAGGGCCACCGCGCGGAGGGGCCGAAGCGCTCGGGGCGACGCGCGACGAGCGCCTTGCCCGAAACGAAATGGGAGCCCGGTCGCGCTTCGTCTCGCCGGAAGCACCCGCCGGTGCGGGGCCCTCCGAGCTCGACGAGCCGTCAGCGAGCGGCGAGCCCGAGCTCGCTGCGCCCCCGGAGCCCGGCATTTCGGAGGAAGGCACCGCGAACCGCCCGCTCGATCTCGGCATCGGTCCCGACGGCTGGCAGCGCTGGGCGGCGCCGCCGAAAGCGGGTGAACGGGCGCCCGCCGGGCCGTCGAAGCCGCGCTCTCATCGCTTCCAGGTGTATCGCCCGCCGCCGGTGAGCACGACCGGCGGACTCCAAGAGGGGCTCGAGAAACGCGACCGCGAGCTCGGGCTCGGTCCGCAGGGTCGCGTGCTGTCGGCCATGCACAACGCGGCGCACCAGACCGTCGCGCCGCAAGTGGGCGTAGCGCGTTTCGACGTTACGGTGAACCGATCGGGGCTCGTCGAGGTGACACTCGGCAGCGCCTCGGGCGAGGTCGAGGGGTGGAAGAAAGTGGCGAAACGAATCGCCGACGACCTTCGTGCGTCGCCGCCGCCCATCACGGCGCCGCGCCAGGGCGTTCGCCTCGTGGTCGAGCTCGTCGCCGAAGAGACGATGCCGAACGGCGTGAGAATCACCTCGCTCGAGAAGCCGCACCTCGAGGTGACCGCGCCGAAGCTCCAGTCGGTCGAACGTTCCCTCGAGGATCTCGAAAAGGACAATCCGACGGCAGACGATCCGAGGGGCACGCTCCCGCCCATCAAGCTCGACCTTCCCGGCGTGTACCTCGCCGAACGCGGAAAAGTGTGTAGCTACCGGCTCGGCGTGAGCGCGCTCGGTCCGGTCTTCCAGGGCGGCTGCGATCCGTCGAACATCGGAGCGAAACCCCAGCGTATGGTGCGCGCGCGAGTGCTCGAGCAAACCATGTTCTGAACGGCGCGCGCGTCAGTTCAGCGCGCGTTTCGAGCGCGCCGCGAGCCGTTCGGCGACCTCGTCCAGCTGGTCGCTCACGATGCGCAGGCGCTCGGTCGGATCGAGCTCTTCGAGCAGGCGCTGCGTCACGTCCGGATCGCCGAACAGCGAGCTCGCGAGTCGATCGGAGAGCATGCCGGCGCCCTCCGCGTCCCGCGCGAAGGTCCCGAAGTCGCGAATCTCCTCCGGAAGGTGCGGCCCGAGCGAGGACCACAGCGCGCGCAGGCGTTCGTGAAATGCCGCGGCGAGCTCGGGCGCCGCGGGGACGTCCTGCAAGACGGCGGCGTTCACGAGGCGGTACTTCTGGAGCGGCGGGTGCTCGTTCACGATGCGAACGCGCGAAACGCCGCGCACGAGGATGTCGTAACGTCCGTCGTCGAGCTCTCGGTAGCCTTCGATGACACCGGCGCCGCACACCTCGAACACCGCGGGACGGCCCTCGTAGGCGTCCTCGAAGCCCGGCTTGAGTCGCGCGATCGCGAGCGCCTTGTTGCCGGCGATCGCGTCGCGCACGAGCTCACGGTAGCGCTTCTCGAACACGTGGAGCGGCAGCGCCGCACCCGGAAAGAGTGCCGCGTTCGGCAGCGGAAAAATCGGCAGCGCACGGTAGTCGGCGGGCTCGAGAGTCGACATGGGCCTCGGTGCAACACGGTGAGTGTACTCCCGCCGCCGGCGACGACGGGAAGCTCGCACCCCTCCCGGGCGTATCACCGGCAGCCCACCGCCGTGCGTGCGTTTTTCCCCTGCGTTCTTCTGGTTCTGAGCGTCGCGCTCGTATCGCCCCTCGCGTTCGCCGAAAAACCCGAAGCCCCCGCGGCTCCGCCCGCCGCGTTTTTCCCACCACCGAAACCCATGACGGAAGCCGACATGTGGCAGGAAGCCGGGAAAAACATGGAGAACATCGTCCGAGCGGTCGCTTGGGCGGAGCTCGCGTTTCCGGACCTCAGGCTTCAAACCCCGGCGCGGGTCGGCGACGGTGTCGACGCGCTCGTCTTGTCGTGGCCGGTTCACGTCGTCGGACTCATGACGCGGAGCGGGCAGCAGGGAGCGGGCGGCTCGCTATTCCTCGAGCCCGCGTTCCCGACCGACCACCGAGCGGTGCGCGCACTCGCCGGCGCCCGGCTTTGGGGCGCCGACCGACGAACGGGCCTCGCCGTCGTGCTCGAAGGCGGCGGGCTCGTCGCGACGGACGGGCACGGCGCGTTTGCCGGCGGGGGCCCGGCGATCGGCGATTTGAGCGCGGTCGTTGCGCTCGTCGCACGGCGCTATTTCGTGTCGGGGGCCGAGCGCTGGGATTTCACGCTCGAACTTTCGATACCGGCGTACGATCTCGTCGAACTCCTCGGCGGCTGACGTACGCGAGCGTTCAGCGGATCTCGAGCGTTTCGCCCTCGAACACCACGCCGAGCGGCTCGAGCACGACGCGGCGCTTGCCCTTTTCGACGCCGCCCGCGCGGAGCAATTCGCTGCCCTTCGCGCGCGCCGCGGCGAGCGCCCGCTCGACCGACGACGGCGCGACGTAGAACGCGTAGCCCGCGCCCATGTTGAACGTGCCGTACGCCTCCTCGACGCTCATCTGCGCGGCGCCGGCGAGGAACGCGAGCACGGGCGGCACCGGCGGCAGCGCCGAGACCACGTACGAAAGCTCGTTCGTCGAGCGCATCAGCTTGCGGAAGCCGTGCCCGGTGACGTTGACGGCGTAGTGAACCTCGACGCCCGCGTCGAACAGCGCCTCGAGCAGCACGCCGTAGAGCGGCGTCGCGTCGAGCAGCGCCTCGCCGTACGAGCGGCTCTGCGGGTCGCCGGGGACGGGCGTCTCGTAGCCTTTCGGCAGCGATTCGGCGACGCGGCGCGCGAGCGAGAGGCCGTTCGCGTGAATGCCCGTCGCCGGCGCGAACAGGAGCACGTCGCCCGCCGCCACGCGCGAGCCGAGCAAGAGCTCGCGCTCACTCGAGACGAAGCCCGTGGCCGAGCCGCCGAGCACGAGCACCTTCGGGTCGATCATTCCCGTCAGCACCTGGGTTTCGCCGCCGCCCCAGGCGCAGCGCGCTTCGGTGCACGCGTCGGTCCAGCCCGTGACGAGATCGCGCATGCGCTCCTGATCGGAGAACCATTCACTCGAACCCGAGCCCCAGTACGCCGTAAGGCACAGCGGGCGCGCGCCGACGGTCGCAAGATCGTTCAGGATCGTCGCGACGGTGTCCTTGGCGACGGCGTCGTAAAACGTCTTCTTCGCGTACGGGCGCACGGCGTCGGCGACGAGGTTCTTCGTGCCGAGCGCTTCGGTCACGGTGGCGAGGTAGCGATCGCCGAGCGCGACGACGTACGCGCTTTCACCGCGGCTTTCGGAGATTTCGCGCGCCCCGCGCGCGAAGAGCTCGCGCGACGTGGACGCGGCGGCGCGCTGCGCGAGGAGCTTGCCCGGGTCGACGACGGCGTAATTCACGCCGGCCGCGGCGTACGGATCGTCGTGGGATTTCGACACGCCCGGGCTTTTACACCGGCATCCCCCGCCGGGCGAGGCTACTTCGCGGGCTTGCCGCTTTCGCCCGGAAGCGCGGCCCAGCGCAACGATTCGCCCGTCTGCGCGGAGACCTGCTGCGTCGTGAAACGTTTGAGCGACATCATGTAGAGGCCCGGCTGGCTCTTGCGCGTCGAGAAGAACGCCAGCAGGCGGCCGTCGGGGCTACACGCCGGGTACGTGTTCGAGCCCTGATTTTGCGTCAGGCGCGACATACTGCCGCCCGATTCGCCGGACATCACGAGATCTTGGCGGTCGCCGCCGACGGCCACGGCGTAGACGAGGCGAACGCCGTCTTCGGTGTCGCAGTAGGCGGGCGCCGAGGCGGGGAAACCCGAGGGCGATGCCGCCTTACCCTCGACGTACACGCGCTGCGACCCGTGCTTCGCGTCGCCGCCGATCCACGCGAGCTTTCCGGATGGGCTGAACACGGGGTGCGTCGCGAGCTCCGTCGTCGACGCCTTCTTCAGATCGCTGCCGTCCGCCTTTCCGACGTAGATGGCGCTCTTCGCGTTTTCCGCGACGGCGATCGCGATTTTCGTGAAATCCTTGTTGAACGCGACGGAGTGGATCGAGGTCGCGACGGGGAGCTTCACCGGTACCGATTTCGGCGCGCCGGGCAGCAGCGACTCGAGCGTGAACGGCGAGTAGGCGCGGCTCACCGGGTAGAACAGCACGCCGTCGGGACCCCACGTCGGCGCGATGGCGGTGTCGGCGGGATCCGTGAGCGGCGTGAGACCGTGACCGTCCGCATCCATGCGAAACACACGGCGATTCTTGGTCCAGCGCGCCGAAAACGTGAACTGGCTCGCGAACCCGCCCGGGCGCCCCGTGAGCGCGCCGAGAAGCGCGTCGGTGATGCGGTGCGCCGTCACGCGCACCTCCGCTTTCTCGATGGTGAGCTTCTTCTGGTAGACGGGCTCTTTACCGACGTTCAAAAAGTAGGCGATGCCGAAGACTTCGACCTTCTTGTTCTTCACGCGCGCGGCCACCTTGACGATGGCTTCGGCGCCGAGCTTCTTCCAGGCGTCGATATCCACGGGGTCGTCGAACGAATACATGCCGGGCGGTGCGTCGGCGTCCTTGATGATGTCGAACATCCCCGTGAGCGCGAGGTCGTGACGAACGACCGAGCGCACCATCACGTCTTCGAGATCGGGCGAGAGCGAAGGGAGAATCGCGATGCGCGGGAGCTTGTCGAACTTGTGGCCCGTGATGACGAGCTCGCCGAGCGCGGCCTCGCTCGGCGCTGCGGGGGCTCCGGGCGCGGCGGGCGCGGGCGCGGGGGCGGCGGGCGCGGGCGTGGCGGGCGACTGGGCTTGCGCGCCGAGCGCCAGCACGAAAGCGCCGGTAGCGGCGGCGAGCGAGAGGGCGCGGCGGAATCGATTCGATTTCATGGGCACTGTCCTCGGAACGTGAGGCTCACGCTGCTGCTCAAGATGTCGGGATAGAGGGGTGGGGGCGGCGGCAGCTCTTCGCCCACCGTACCCTGCATCGTGCTCTGCACTTTCGCGTCGAACGTCGCGTTACCACTCGGCCGCGCGATACTGAATCCGGCGACGCGACGATCGCCGCCCACGTTCGCGACGATCGCCGACGACAAGAGCTTGAGCTCGTCGCAGGGGATCTCCGGCTGCGCGAAGCGCGCGTTGAACCAGCCGATGATCTTCAGGCGGTATTGCGACACGGCGCGCGCCTTCAGCGGATCGGCCTCGGTGCCCTCCTTCACGCCGTCGGCGCTGCCTTCGCCCTCGACGGGCGACTCCGCGTCGGGACCGGCGTCGAGCAGCGTCTGATCGACCTCTTTCGCGACCTCGGCGTCGGGCGGCGGCGCTTCAGCGTCCGGCTTCGCGAGCGCGCTCGTCGGAATGGCTTCGGGCGTCTTCTTCGCCTGGGGCGAGGGCGCGCTCGCTTCCTGAAAACGCTGAACCGGGGGGTTCTTCCGCCACATGTCGGGGAGCTTGGTTTTGACCTTCTTCCCGCCGAGCTTGAGCAGCGGTGCGTCGTCGAGCACGGGGGTCACCTTCATGGGCACGGCTGGAGGTTCGACGGGCGCCTCGGCCCGAACCTTCATCGCGTTTTCTCCGGCGATGATGAACAGCAAGAACAGGCCCATTTCGATGGCTCCGGCGAGCAGGCCGGCGAGCAGCACTTCTTGAGGGGAGAACGCCGCGACGCGCGTCACTTCGCGGGCTCCTCCTCGACTTCGGGCTCGACGAGTAGGTTCAACGACTCGACGCCGCTGTTTCGCGCCGCCGCGACGACGGTCGCCACGATGCCGTAGCGCGCGTTCTTGTCGGCGCGGATGTAGAGCTCGCGCTCCTTCTGCACGCGCGGGTTCTCCTTGAGCGCGTCGTCGATGCGATCCGTCACGTCGGTTTCACCGAAAAGCACGCGCTCTTCTTTCGTGACGGTAACGAGCAGGCGCGCGTCCTTGACGGGGGTCTGCGCCGCCCGCACCTCGGGCAGGTCGATGCGCAGGCCCGTCGTGAGCAGCGGCGCCGTCACCATGAACACGATGAGCAGGACGAGCATCACGTCGACGAGCGGCGTCACGTTGATGTCGCGAAAACCACGCCGGCGCGAGCCGACCTGGATCGCCACGCTAACCCCCTCCGGCCGCGGGGAACCCAGTGCGGCGAAGCGGCACGGCTTCGCCCGAATCCTCGGCGAAGAGCGCCACCCACACTTCCGCGGCGGCACCGAGCTCGTCGAAGAAGTCGGCGATGCGCTTGTCGACGTAGTTGTAGCCGATGGTCGCAGGGATGGCGGCCACGAGACCGAACGCCGTTGCGATCAGCGCTTCGCCGATGGCGGGCGCGACGACCGGTAGCGACGCGCTCTTCTCGACGCCGATGCGCAAGAACGCGTCCATGATGCCCCACACCGTGCCGAACAGGCCCACGAACGGCGAGGCCGAGGCGATGCTCGCGAGCGTCGGCATGAGCACGGTCGCGCGCTGTTGCTCGCTCGCGAGCGCGCGCTTGGCGACGGCGGTGAGAAAGTCCCGAGACGCGCTCTTGTGCCCGCGGCGTCGCCCGAGCTCCATGACGATGCGCGCGCCGGGCGCGTCGACGTGACGGCGGGCCACGACGAGCAGGTCGCTCACGAGCTCGGCGGCACCCGCCTCACGCTCGAACGTGCGATTTCTCGAGCGCAGGCGCGAAACCTGCGTGACCTTCAAAAACCAGATGAACCAGACGAGCACCGACGCGAAGACGAGCAGCATCAGCACCACGAGCACGACGCCCGAGGATTTGAAGACGAGGTCCATCGGCGCGAGCGACGCGGCCGGACTCGCGGAGGCTGCGGGAGTCGGCATCACGAGCCGAGCATCACGTCGACTCGGCGATCCTTTTCCCAGCTCGCTTCGTCGGTCCCCGTCGCGTCCATCTCACCACGCGAGGTGGTTGCGATCTGCGCCGCCGCGAGACCCGCGTCGACGATCGCGTTCTTCACGTTGTCGGCGCGGCGGTTGCCGAGAGACATGTTGTACTCCTCGTCGCCGCGCGGATCGGCGTGACCGACGAGACGCATCTGCTTGCCCTTGAGCGGCCCCGTCGAAAAACAGGCCGCGAGCTTCTGCAGGATGGCCTTGTCCTGGGGGCGAACGTTCGCCGAGTCGTAGGCGAAGAAGGCCTCGGAGTCGGTGATGCCGCACGCTTTGCGGATGTCCTCGGAAATGTTGATGTTCGACTTCGACGGTACGTCGCCGGCTTTCTCAGCGGGCGGAGCGCTCGGCGGCGGCGTGATGGCTTGCGGCGGCTCCGGAGTCGTCGGTGTAATCGGGCGAGGCGGATCGGAGCCGCACGCAACGAGAGCGAACGACATGACGGCGGCGAGGGGGAGCTTGAGCATCGACGGGATCTCCTGGGCTCGTTGGTCTAGGCCCGCTCTATAACCCGAATTTCGGCGGGCGCAGTGTGGCAAGTGGTTTCACCGCCCGAGAGAACGCATTGGAACCACTGGACATTCCGCCGCTCAGCGCTGCGCGTCGAGATAGGCCAGAAGGCCGGCGGTGCCGGCGAGGAACAGTGCAATGAGAACGTAGGCGGCGAAGCTCGCTCGCTTCGCGCGCGGCGGGCTCCGCTCGGCCTCGAGCCGCGTGAGCGCGAGCGCCGCGATGGCCGTGAGCTTCTTTTCGGCGAGGGGACCGCGAGCGTGATCGCCCTTCATGCCCCGATAACGCACGGCGGCTTCGACGAGCCGGCCGCTCGCGCGGCAGTGTTCGAGAAAGGCTCGGTGCGCCGCTTCGTCGTCCCAGTGGTCGAGCACGTGCTTCCACAGCGTTTCGAGCGCGGCGTCGCTCACAAGCGAAGCTCCTCCATCAGGCGCTTCGTGATCTCGAAGTACTCTTTTCTGCCGTACGGCTCGTTCAAGATGTGAAAATCGCGCTGGCTGAGTCCCACGCAGCCGAAGCAGTACGTCGAGCCCGTGCACGCCGTCGACCGCACGAGGTACGAGCTCGCCGAGCAGCCCTCGCAGTCGATGCAGTGCTGGCAGCCGATGAGCCCGCGAGAATTACGGCAGTGCGAGCAGTCGGTGCAGAGCGAACAGCGCACGCAGAAGTGGCAGCGCACGAGCCGCTCGGAGTCGCGACAAAACGTCGAATGCGAGCTCGCGCTCACGCGTTCGCATTCGACGCACGAGTCGTTGCCGCGCTCGCGACCCATGTCTCGAACGAGCTCACGCAGCCGTGCTTCGAACGTTTTCGCGCTGAGCTCGGCCATGGGTCGCGTCGGCCTACGTGCGGAGTACCCGCCGAAGCTCGGACGCGGCGAGGCGCGTGGGCTCTTCCTCAGCGCCGTCTTCGAGCCGGCGCAGGCGCTGCTCGAGAATGGGCCGCTTGAGCGGCGGCTCGGTCGTGAACGACGCGCGTAGCGCCTCGATCGCGGAGCGAACGACGCCTTCGTCGTAGTGCTCGAGGAGCTGGAGCTGAACGGGCTGCTCGACGGGGAAATCGAAGCCCGCCTTCACGTACAGATCCGCGGCGCGCGTGACCGCTCCGCGTCCTTCGCTCGAAAGCAGACGGCCGAGCAACCGCTCGCGCTCGACGCGCCGCGCGTCGGGGTCCTGCTTCTCGGTGGACACGATGCGCGCAGCGCGCGAGGCGCGCGGCTTGTCGTCCGCGGGAGTCTCGCCGGTCGTGTCGCCTTCGGGCGCGACCGCGGGCGATGATTCGAGCGCAGGCGGCGGCTCACTCGGCGGCGCGGCCGGACGCCGAGCCGACAGAATCTCGGGCTCGGGCCGATTGCGACGGCGCGAAGCAGAGTGCCCTGCTCGACGCGAGCTCACTTGCCGACCTCGGTGACTTCCATAACATGCCCCCCGGCGTGTTCAAGACGGCGAGCCTAGCATGACGGGGGCCCTCCTCGCACGGGTACGATTTCGCGTGCTCTTCGCCTTCGTGGCGCTCGCTTCCTGCGGACAGGCTCCCCCGCCCGCGCCATCCCCAATCCCGCCGCCGGTCGCGGCACCGCCCGCGGACGGCGCGGAGGCGCCGTTCGGAACGCTCGACCTCGCGACCCTTCCGGGCTCGATCGCTCTCTATGATCCGGAGCACTGGCGGGTGGGGGCAGGCGGGACGTTCACCGTGCTCGAGCACGCGACGACGCGCTCCACGCTGACGCTGCGCGTCTGGCGCGCCTCGCGGCTCGTTCGACCCGCGGAGTGCGAAACCGAGGCGCGCCTCGCGCGACCGGCGCTTCCCCGGCCCGATCCCGAGCTCCTCGTCGATTCGCGAGCACTCGAAGTGCCCTCGGGTTTCCATGGTTCGCTCGTCGTGGGAGTCGAACCGCACCTCCCTGGCGGAGCCCGCGGTCACGCGCTCGGCGTGGGAGCCGCGGTAGGTCGCTGCTTCCTCCTCGCTTTCGAAACGGTCGCCGACGGTGCCGACGCCGCACACGTGGTCGGCGACCGACTGCGCATCCTCGTCGATCGGATCGTGCCGAGCGTCACGCTGCGCGAAGCGGACGAGCGCGTTCAGCCGGAACGTGCTCTTAAATAAGGCGCTCGCACGACGCGCTCGAAGACGCCGGCGTTTCGATTGTGAAACAGCGCCGCAAAACGCAACGCACGTTCACGCGTGACGCGGAACCCGTCGCCGCGCGAACGAACTTCTGACATGCTGGGAGGAGCCGGCCGGCCGACTTCCGCTCGAGGACGGATCCGTTTCAAAGTCCAGGCGCACACGTCTGATGACTTGTCAGGGATAGATCGTAAGTTAGCCGCGGCTTTCTCCTTCGGCGGGGGAAGAGCGATCAGACCTTGTCCGATATTGCGAACCGTCTCGCAGACCACGTCAAGCAGCTCCGTCTCGAAGCGGGGCTCACGCAGGCCGAGCTTGCTGCGCGCGCAGGAGTGACCGTCGAAACGGTCGCCCGGCTCGAACGCGTCCTCCGAGGGCGCTCCTCGGCGAATTCGAACCCATCGCTCGAAACACTCGTGCGGCTCGCGGGCGCGCTCGGCGTCGAAGTCGCCGAGCTGCTCTCGGAGCCTTCGAGACCGCGGCCGAAAGACGATCGCATCAGCATGATCCTGCGCGCCGCCAATCCGGCGACGCGGCGGCGCGTGTTGCGCGTCGCCGAAGCGCTCGTCCGCGAAGAGCACGCCGACGATCGACCCCCCGCCCGCAAGCGGCGCTGAGTCTCGTTTCGAGACTGGGCAGCGTCTCTCGTTTCGGGACGCGTGCGCGCACGAATTGATTACTACGCAAGGCCGTCGAGCGCTCGGCCGAGCGCTCGACGCTGGGACGCCGTCACGTCGCCGACGACGACGGCGGCGAGCGTTCGAGGCTGGAAAACGCGAGCCGCGGCGGCGCGGACGTCTTCGGCGGAAACACGCTCGAGGCGCGCGATGCGCTCTTCGGGAGAGCGCAGGACGCCGGTGAGCTCGCCGATGCCGTAGAAGCCGGCGAGGTCCGACGCCGAGTCCTGCAACGCCGCGAGCTGGAAGCGGTGGCGCTCACGCGCCTTGTCGAGCTCTTCGCGTCGCGGTCCCGTTTCGCGCAGGTCGCGCACGACCGCGAGAATCTCGGAGAGCACGACGACGGCGCGCTCGTGCGAGCACTCGGCGGCAAAATCGAAGAGGCCCACGTCTTCGTACGCCTCGAAGAGCGCCGACACGTCGTAACAGAGCCCGCGCTCGTCGCAGAGGCGATGGTAGAGGCGCGTCGACGTTCCGTCGTCGAGCACGCGCAGCATGAGCTCGACCGCGGGCTCGTCGCGGTCGCGTTCGCCGGGAGCGCGAAACCCGAGCCGCAACGACGTCTGACTCGAGCTCTCGCGCACGAACGAGAGCCGCGGTCCCGCGAGCGAACGCGGGCTCAAGGCGCGCGGCGTGCGTCCGGCGGGCAGCCGAAACGCGCGCAAAGCCGTGCGCGTGACGCCGCGCCGGTCGAAATTACCGGCGACGGTGACGACGAGCTCGGTCGTGTAGTGCGCGCGATGATGGCGGCGGAGCGAGCGCTCGTCGAAGCGCGCGAGCGTCGCCAGCGTGCCGGCGATGGGCCGACCGAGCGGGTGCGCGGGAAAGCTCGCTTCACGCAAGAGATCGTCCGGAGAGACACGGCGGCCGCGCGCGTCGAGCCCTTCGAGGATCTCTTCGCGCACGATGCCGCGCTCGACCTCGATGGCGTCGAGCACGGGCGAGCGGCACACCTCCGCGAGGAGCTCGAGCGCCACCTCGACGTTCTCGGGCGGCACGCTCACGCCGAGCATGCCGTGGTCGACCGTCGTCGAGGCCGAGAGCGTGCCACCGAGCCGCTCGAACGCGAGCGCCTGCTCGTGCGCCGACGGGTGCCGCGGCGTTCCGCGGTGCAGCATGTGCTCGAGAAAATGGCTGATGCCGTTCTCGGCAGCGCGCTCGAAGCGCGAGCCGACGCGCACGTGCACCGCTATCGCGGCCGTGTGCACGTGCGGCAGCGGTACGAGCACGAGCCGCGGCCCGCCGGGCGACCGCACGCGAGTGACGACGGGAAAGTCCGCGCGCCCCGCCTTAGTCGTCGCTCGTTGCCTTCGATTCTTCCGCAAAGGGCTCATGAATCTTGAGCTTGTCTCCCGCTCTGCGTTTGAGATCCGCGACGTAGCGCACGAGCGCATCGCGCGACTTGGCGCGGCGGAGCTCGGCGAGGATGGTCCATTTCTCCTTCTCGAACTCCTCACGCGAGGCGGCCGTCTTTTCCTTGAGCTGGAGCACGACGAGGCCCGTCTCCGTTTCGATCGGTTTCTCGTCGATGGCGTCCGCCTTTTCGAGAGCGAAAGCGCGCGCCGCGAGCGACTCGCGCGGCTCGAGGTCGGGCAGCGGATTGCCGGACGCCGTGAACGGCGGCGACACCTCGAAGCGCGGGCGATCCTCGGCGAGCAACCCGGGCGGGCTCTCCGGCTCTTTCGAGCCGGGCTTCGGCGTGAACGAGCGGCGCGCGAGCTCGTCGGTCTTCGCCTTGACGACGTCTTCGAGCTTCGCGCCCGCCTTCACCTTCGATACGAGGTCGTTCGCGAAGGCGGTCTGCGCTTCGTCCTGGGCGAACTTGAGGTGCAAGAAGCGCGCGACCTCGCGCTTGCCGTCGCGTTCGACGTTCGCCTTGTCGAGCTTGCCGTCGAGGCGAACGACGACGAAGCCGCGCGTCGTCTCGAGGATGTCCGAGAGCGCGCCCTTCTCGAGTTTCGCCGCAGCTTCGCGGATCTCCTTCGCATCCGGCCCGTAGCTCGAGGTCGGGCAACCCACACGCCCGCCGAAGGCCGCGCTCGGCGCGCTCGACGCCTCGCGCGCGACGCTCTCGAACGATTCGCCCTTCTGCACGCGTTCGCGCAGCGCCGTGATGCGCTCGCGAGCGGGGGCTTTCTCGGTGTCCGTCGCCATCGGCTCGAGCGGCACGACGAGCTCGCTCACGAGCGGGCAGTCGGCGACGTACTCGGCCGAGAGCGCCTTCCACGAGTCGTCGATCTGCGCGCCGTGCTCCTTGCTCCAGGCGTCGAGCGCGGCGTCCGACAGATCGACCGCGTAGCGAGCGAACCAGCTCTTCTCGAGCACCGCGCTGCGTACGACGGCGCGCGTACGGCTGCGCTCGTAGAGCGTGAACGCCTCGCTCTCGGGTACGCGCACGCGCGAGCGCACGAGCTCTCGCAATCGCTCGGCGACGAGCTCGCGCTCCTGCGTCGCACGAAACTCTTTGGGACCGCGATTGGTCGTCAGGCGGATCGATTTTTGATACAGGGTGTAGTCGAAGGGTTCGGCGGGCGTGCGGCGCACGTGGAGCTGTCGCACGCCGAGCGGCGTGCCCGGCTCGCAGCCGAAACCCGGCGAGCGACGGCAGAGCCCCAGATTGAACGCGAGCATGTCGGCGTCCGCCACGGGCAGCGAAACGTAAGCGCGCCCCTCCATGATCTCTTTTTCGATCGCGTCGTCGGAGACCCCGAGGCCGAGCTCCTTCGCAGCAGCGTAGAGGAGCTCGCGCTCGGCGAGACCGTCGAGGATCTTGCGTCGCAGCGACATCGCACGCGATTGTTTCGGCGGCACGCGCTCGGCGATCAGACCGACGGCGGCGTAGTAGTCCTTCGCGTCGACGCACTCGGTGTAGTTGACGGCGCACTCCTCGCTCAGCGCCGAGGTCGGGCTACCGCTACCGGCGCGAAACTCGAGCGCGAACACGGCGATGATCAGCACCACGATGGCAGCCATCACGCCCTGGCCGATGCCACTCGATCGGAAGAACCTCATCATTGGGGGCGCGTACTACTACCCCGCGGCGCGCCCCGTGGACAGCCCGACCCGCTTCGTTCGGCTCTCGCTGAAATCCTCAGCGTTCGGCGGTTTTTACGAGGGAAAGCGCAAAGCGAAGCTCCGGGTGGAGCTCCGACTCTTCCTCGAGCCTCCGCTCGTACGTGACCTCGTACCAGGTATCGAGTGTGCGCTTCGGGTCGCCCGGATCCATCACCGGCACGGCGATCGAGCCTACCTCGGCATAGCCCTTCGCCGTCATCGGCTCGGCCAGCGCGCGCGCCCTGTCGAAGAGCGCTTGCTCGCTTTCACCCGGAAATTCGGCGCCCCGGGCGCGCAGGATGATGCGAACGACCAGCGGATCGCCATGAACGACCGCTACCCCGCTGTCCATCAGCAGGTTGTCCCGGACGCGGTCCGCCAACATGATGAGGCTCGGCGAGGTTCGATAGACCTCGAACCCGTCTGCGACGAGGGACTTCTTGAGGATTTGGGGGGGTGAGGGCATCCGGGGGCCCCCTGCTGAGCGCTCGAGACGACCTTGGGCCACCATTGCTTAACGGTAGCCGGATTGTTCAGCGTAAGGCTAGGCAACCGGGAAGCCCAGCGTCAAGCCGAATCTCTCGAAAAGCCAAGGGTTTACGCGCGGGAGGGCCGCCTCGCGCGTCCTATTGGCCGCGGCCGGGTGGAAAGCTCCTGGATGAGGGCGGGGCGGGTTTCGGCCGAACGGTCGGCGTTTAGCAGGGAACTTTCCCTGGCGTGGTACGCTCGGAGTTCGGGCGTGACGAGGATGAAGCTTCCGAATCCATCGAGCCAGAGGCGGCAGACGGGCGGCGCCCGCCACGAAGCCTCGGAGCGGGTGCTCATCCGCGCGAACGCGTTCGAAACGACCGGCTGGACGCTCAACGTGAGCCGCGGCGGAATCCGCGCCGTCGTCGAGGATCCGCTCGACCCCGAAACCGAGTACGAGGTTTCTGTTGATAGTGGAAGCGCACGTCGAGCTCGCATCGCCTGGTCGCGGCAAGAGGCCGACGGGCAGATCGTGGGTCTCCGCTTTCTCGACGTGGAGGGTTCGGTCCCTCCCGAAGACGCGCCCGCAGACTGAGCGCGCGAGCGCCTCATCACCTCGCAAGGATCGGTGATGTCGCGGGCCCTGCACCTCCTCGGACCCGAAGGCCCGCTCGCTCGCGGGCTCGTCGCCTACGAGACGCGCCCGGGGCAGCTCCAGATGGCGCACGCCGTCGAGCGCGCGCTCGACGACAGCCGTGTGCTGCTCTGCGAAGCGGGCACGGGCACCGGAAAGACACTCGCGTACCTCGTGCCCGCCGTGCTCTCGGGCAAGAAGGTCGTCGTCTCGACGGCGACGCGCGCACTCCAAGAACAGATTTACTACAAGGACCTCCCGCTCGTCGCGAAAGCGATTGGTCGCGAGCCGCGCGCCGCGCTCGTCAAAGGTCTCTCCAATTACCTGTGCAAACGGCGCCTCGGCGAGCTTCGTCAGAGCCCGGAAGCGCTCAAGCCCTCGGTCGCGCGCGCTCTCGCGGCGATCGAGCGCTGGAACGACGACACGGAGATGGGCGATCTCGCCGAGCTCGCGTCGCTGCGCGAGGACGATCCGGTGAGGCTCGCCGTGGCCTCGTCGAGCGAGACGCGTCTCGGCCCGGGCTGCGCACACTACGACGAGTGCTTCGTCACGCGCATGAAACGGGAGGCCGAGTCCGCTCAGATCGTGATCGTGAACCATCACCTGTTCTTCGCGGATCTCGCGCTGCGCGGGCCGCACCCCGGGCGCGTGCTGCCGGACTACGACGCGGTGGTGTTCGACGAGGCGCACCGGCTCGAAGACATCGCGACCGAGTTCTTCGGCATTCGCATCTCGGAGACGCGTCTCGATCGCGTGCTCGGCGAAGCGGAGCGCTCGCTCGTCATCGCGGGCGCGGGCGACCCGCTATTTTCTCCCGGCACCGCGCGTCTCCTCGAGCAGGCACGCGCGAGCGCTCGCGCCTTTTTCGACGAACTCGGCCGCAGCGCACCCGGCGCCGAACCCCGCGCGACGCTCGCGAAGGACGACTTCTCCGGCAACGTCTCCGAGCGCTGGCTCGATCTCGATGCGGCGCTCGAGGGCGTCGAGGCGCTCGCCGCCGGTACGCGCGGCCGGCTCGCGTCGCTCGAACGCCGCCGCATGGTCCCCGCCGAAGATGCACTCGAAGCGACGGAGCGCCGCATGGCGCAGCTGCGAGAGCAGCTCTCGACCGTCGTCGGCGGTGGCGCGGGCCGCGTCACCTGGTTCGAGCGCGGAGCGCGCGGGCGAGCCTTGAGCTCGGCGCCCGTCGATCTCTCGCGGCTGTTGCGGGAGCGCGTCTTCGAGAGCGTGCCCTCCGTGATCCTCACGAGCGCGACGCTCGCGACCCATCGAGAGAAGCCCGACGGCGGCGGAGCCTTCGGCTACGTGCGCGCGCGCCTCGGGCTCGACACCGACACGGTGGGTGTCGAAGAGCTCTGCGTGGGGTCACCCTTCGATTTCGCGCGCCAGGCGTTGCTCTACACGCCGCGCGATTTGCCGCCTCCCGCGAGCCCCGCTTTCGCGAACGTGGCCTCCGAACGCGTCGCCGAGCTCGTACGTCTGACGGGCGGCGGTTGCTTCGTACTGACGACATCCTTGCGCTCGATGCGGCTCTTCCACCAGAAGCTCGTGCCGCTGCTCCCGGGCACGCGCGTCTTCGTGCAGGGTGACGCGCCGAAAGCGAGCCTGCTCGCGGCCTTTCGAGACGCCGGCGACGCCGTGCTCGTCGCGACGACGAGCTTCTGGGAGGGCGTCGACGTGCCGGGCCGCGCGCTAAGGCTCGTCGTGCTCGAGAAGATCCCGTTCCTCGTCCCGACGGATCCCGTCGTGCGCGCCCGCGCCGAAGCGCTCGAAGCGAGCGGCAAGAGCTCGTTCACCGAGCTCCACGTGCCAGCCGCCACCATCGTCCTGAAGCAAGGCTTCGGCAGGCTCGTGCGCACGCGCCGCGACGCCGGCATCGTCGCGCTGCTCGACGAGCGCCTGCACCGCCGCGGCTACGGCAAGACGCTGCTCGCCGCGCTGCCGCCTGCGGCGCGCACCACCGATTTCGGCGACGTCCGGGCGTTTTGGGCGTCGCACGAGAGCCCGCTTCATCCCGAGCCCCTCGCCGCCACGCAGCCGCTCGATCCATTGTTCGTCGGCGGCGAGATGCACGACGCGGACGAATCGACCGTCGCCGTTCCGCCCGACACGGCGTTCGCCGACGTGCCGTTCTGAGCAGCGGCCCGGCGAAACACGAGGTGCGCGACGGCGCGCCTCAGCGCTTCTTCGCGCTCGGTTTTTCCTTCGGCAACGCTTTCGAGGCTGCCTTCGCTTTCGGAACTTCTTTCGATTTCGACGCTTTTGCCGGCGGCTTCGCCTTGGCGCTCGTGGCGGGGTTCGCCTTCGCCTTGGTCGCGGGTTTCGCCTTCCCCTGCGACTTCGCCGCCGGCTTCGCCATGGCTTTCGCCGGAGCTTTCACGCCGGCCTTGGCCTTCGATTTCGCGACGGGTTTCTGAGCGACCTTCGCTTTCGCGGGAGTCTTCGCCGGTTTCGCCGCGGGCTTGGCTTTCGCGGGCTTCACCTTCGCGGGTTTCGCCTCGGGCTTTCCCTTCGCGAGCTTCGCCGCGGGCTTCGCCTTCGCGGGTTTCGCCTCGGGCTTCGCCTTCGCCGGCTTCGCCGCGGGTTTCGCTTTCCCGGCCTTCGGCGCCGCGGCGCTCTTCTTCGACGTCTTCGCGAGCGACGGCTTCGCTTTGACGATCGGCTTCGTGAACGTCACCGTTCCGTCTTCGGAAGCGACGCCGTCGGCGCGACCGAGCGCGCCGGCCTGCCGCCGCTCGAGCGTCTCCTCGATGCGGCGATCGAGCTCCGCGAATTCGAAGGGCTTGTCGAGGTGCGCGTCGGCTCCGTAGAGAGGCGACGTCATCTCGTTCAGCGTTTCGCCGATGCCCGTCAGCATGATGACTCCCGTATGCGCGAGCGACACGGCTTCGCGGATCTTGCGGCACACCTCCCAACCGCTCATCCCCGGCATCATCACGTCGAGCACGACGAGGTGCGGCAGGTGTTCGTGCGCGAGCTCCCACGCCTGATCACCGTCGTTCGCCTCGAGCACGGTGTAGCCCTTCGCGCGAAGGTGACGGCCGAGGAGCGCGAGCGTGCTCGGCTCGTCGTCGGCGACTAGGACCACGTATTTTTGGGGGTTGGACATCGGTGGCGCTTCCAGCCAGTATCGGAAACCACGGCCGCTCGAGGGTCAAGCCCGGATCCACGTTGAACGCTCGACCCGCAGCGCTCGCTTCGGTTCTCTCGGTGACTTTCTTGGGCTCCGTGAGCGGCGGAGCGTTCTGGACGGCGACCTACTTCGTGACGGCCGTCCACTACGGTTTCTCCCCGGAAAAGAACCTCCTTCTCGCGGCGGTGATGGGTGCGGTCTACGCCGCGGTCGCTCGAGCGGCCGGTCCGGTCCTGCGCCGATTCGAGCGCGTCTCACCGCGCGCGCTGCTCGCCGGGGCGCTCGCCGTTTGGGGCGCAGCGTCGCTCCTTCCGCTGGGTTTTCCCGGGTACGAGCCCGCCCTCTGGGTCACGGCGCTCGCGGGGTCGTTCAGCTCGGCGCTCGTCTGGCCCATCGTCGAGAGCTATCTCGGAGCGGGCCGCAGCGGGCCGGAGCTCCGGCGCACGATCGGTTGGTTCAACGTCACCTGGACGCTTTCGACGGCGCTGCCGTTGCTCTTCATGCCCCTGCTCTCGCACGTGCACGTGCTCTGGACGCTCTCGAGCTCGGCCATCATGAACGCGCTCGCGCTCCCTTTCGTGCTGTCGCTCGCGCGCTCACCTGGAAGCCATGCTCACGGCTCGACCGACGAGTCGGTCGGTCCCGAATACCCGTGGCTGCTTCGTTCGGCGTCGTGGCTCCTCCCGCTGAGCTACCTGATGTCGTCTACCCTCTCCCCGATCCTCCCGCACCGGCTCGACTCGGTGGGTGGGCTCTCGCTCGACATTGCGAGCGGCGCGGTTCCCGCCAGCGTCGTCGGCGCGACGTGGATGGTGACGCGCTTTCTGACGCTCGGTTTCATGAGCCAGGCACTCTTTTGGCACGGCAAGTGGACGGCGCTCGCGCTCGCGGGGGCCGCGCTCGCCGGCGGACTCGCCCTCGTGCTGCTCGCGGGAACGGCCGCCGGGATCGTGCTCGGCCTGGCGCTGTTCGGGGTCGGCGCCGGGCTCACGTACTGCCTCGCGCTCTACTATTCGCTCGCGGTCGGAAAAGGGGCGGTCGATGCGGGCGGCGGCTTCGAAGCGCTGATCGGGCTCGGCTACTTCGTGGGGCCCCTTCTCGGGCTCGCCGGGCGAGCCGCGGGCGGCGCGCACGGCGGCGCGACGGCGACGGTCGCGCTCACGTGGGCGGCCGCCGTACTCGCCGGCGTGCTCGCCGTCGGGCCCTACCGTGAGGCGCGTCGCCGGCGCTGAGCGAGCCGGCGAAGCCCCGTCGCCGTTTTCTTTTCCAGTCCGCGGCGCGGCTGGTATCGGGAGTCGCGATGCTGCGTCGAACGTTCGGCCTGCTCCTGCTCACCTTCGGCGCGGGCTGCTTTCGGCCCCCCGGACCCGCCGAAGAGGCGGGCGACGCCGCGCGCGAGTTCAACGCGACCGCTCGCTTCGGCGACCTCGGCGCCGTCATTGGGATGACCTCGACGGGCGTGCGCGAGGAGCTCGCGACACGGCGCGCCGAGTGGGGCAAGGACGTACGCGTCGTCGACATGGAGCTCGCCGGCATCACGATGGAGGATCGCGAGCACGCGAACGTCATCGTGGATTTTTCTTGGACGCGCCTGAACGAGGGAACCCTGAAGACGACCCGCGTGCTCCAGGTGTGGAACAACGAAACCGGCAGCTGGACGCTCACGCGTGAAAAGCGCGTGGCCGGGGATCTCGGGCTGTTCGGCGAGCCGGTTGCGGCGCTCGAAGCGCCCGAACCGCACCGCGACGTTCACTTCGAAACGCGCGTGATTCGCTGAACCGCCCGAGCTCCGAGCTAGGCGGACTGCTGCTTCTTCTTGCTCGTCTTCTTCGGCGCCGTGCCGCGCGTGGCGCGCGCGGCCACCGCTTTGCGCTTGAGGCGCGCCTTCTTCTTGGCCTGGCGCTTGCGCCGCTTCATCTTGATCGAGTTACGTGAGTCGAACTTTCCCATAGCGGGCGCGGACGCTATCACAACCCGCGCGGAAGGCGGCGCAGGTCGACGAACCCCGCGCGGGCGACGAGCCCGACCGCGACGACCGCTCAGCCGCTCGAAACGTCCTCGAGCGCGCGTTCTTTGTCGCGCACCTCGAGGCGGTAACGGCTGTTCACGGTTTCGATGTAGAAGATCTCGCGCGAGGCGAGTCGGAGGACGCGACGCACGGGAGTCGTGACGTACTCGTGCATGCCGTCGGAGAACTCGATCACTACGACGGATCCTTTGCGCGGGGCACGAACCAATCGACCGGCTACCGCGCGCGATCCGCGCCCGAGCTTTCTGAGCACGACCTGCACGGTATTTAGTCTAGCAAGGTCCGCTCTGGAGTCCACCGTCACGATTTCACCGAGTCCCCAGACGTACGGCCCGTTTTCCCGAAGCTTTAAGGTGCATGAAACTTTTCGCACCCTCTCGACCGGGGTAGGTGCGGGTCGGCGCCGGTCGGCTCTAGTAGGTGACGACCGCGGCGAAGCGCAGGAACGGACCGCCGAGTGCGAGCGGGCCGAGCTCCACCGGCTCCGCGCGCTCGGGTCCGCCGTCGCCGTCCGCGGTGAGCGTGAGGTCCGACTCGCCGGCGATGCCGTAGCCGCCGTCGAACGTAAGCCACACACTCGGCCGGCGCGCCCTCGAGTTTCCGGACCAGCCGGAAAGCTCGAGCATCGCGCCGGCAGAAAGATCCATCGCGAATACCCAGTTGCGCGCGGCGAGGGTCTGCGCTCCCGCCGTACGGTCCTCGATCTTCGCGATCGAGTGAATGGCGCCCGGGGCGATGCGCCCGAAGACGAACAGCTGCCGAATGAAGTGGTAGCGCGCTTCGCCGCCGAGCGTGAGGCGGTGGACCGTGAGGTCGGTCTCCGCTTCGCGCGCCTCGCCCGAGTGGCCGCCGATGTCGTAGAGAAAAAGCCCCGCGACCGAGAAATTACCCGCGGTCACGAGCGTCCTTCCGAGGCCCACGGAAAACTGCGCGAGCTCGTCGCTGTCGGAAAATGGATCGAGCCCCGAGCTCGAGATCTTGGCGACCCGCGCGCCGGCGAAACCGACGAAATGGTCCTGGTGGTAGCGGAGCGCGCCGTCGTCGGGCTCCTCGGCGGGCTCGTCTTTGGCGCCCGTGGCTGCAACGTGACCCGCCGTCAGCTCCGGGAGCTCCGGGGGCGGCGCGCTCACGGGCGGCGGCTCGGGATTCGGCGCGGAAGGGGGCGCGGGATCCGGAGCGGCGGGCGGGGTGGCCGGCGCGGCGCTCGAAGCGGGCTCAGCGGAGCTCGCGGGCTCGGCGGCAGGTGCCGGCGCGGGGCCGTCCTGTGCAAACGCCGGAGGCGCGCTCGTCACGCCGACGAGCGCGACGAACGGAGCGAACGAGACGAGCCGGATCGTCGGTTTCATTTCGAAAGCCCTCCGTAGGCGAGTCCCCCGTAATATCTCGTCTTGGTGTCGTCCGGCTCGAGCGCGTCGAAGACGGTCGCTCCGAGGCCGCGCTCGGCATGGAGCACGATCGCGCTCCGCGCTCCGTCGCCGCTCTCGTCGGACCGGTTGGGCCTGCCGACGTCGAAGACACCGCGAATCGGCGCCTGGACGTTCAGCGAGCTCGGATGGAGACTCGAGAACGCGACCTGAGCGAGCTCGATGCCGTCGTGCGTGAACGCCCAGAGCCGCTCCCCGTCCGGGGCGAGGCTCAGCGTGAGGTCCTGGCCGTTGTTCACCATGAGCGAGGCTCGCTTCCGATTCAGATCGAGGAGGTAGAAGTCCTGCGGTCCGGTGCCCGCGACGATCTTGTAGCCCGCAAAGCAGTCGGAACCCTCGAGACACGCGCCCTGCGCGGGACCCGGAACGTCGAGCACGCGATCGACGCCGACCGCGATGTTGATCGTTTCGATGCTCGCGTACGGAGCGTCGATGGCGACGTCGAGTCGCCAGATTCCGACCGTTCCGATCGCCGAGGTCCAGAGCAGCGCCACGTCGCCCTCGACGCCGGGATCTTCGATGCTGTCGGTGACGCGCGCGAGGCCGCTGAACGCCGCCGGCATCGTCACGAGATCGACGACCGTCGTCGTCGGATCGACGAGCGCAGCGTGGCGCGCCGTGGGCACGACCGCCGCGAGCCTGAGACCCGCGTCGGTCGCGACGAACTCGATCGCGCTCGGTGACCCGCCGACGTCGACGATCGAATTTACCTCGGGCAAAAATTCGTGACTGTCGTTGCCGGCGACGAGCGTCATGAGGAGCACGCCCGGGTTGTTCGTGAAGCTCACGGCGAGGGCGGGACCGGAGGTCTCGTCGGCGTCGTGGAAGACCACCTGCTTCGGCTCGCTCGGGCGGCCCTGCGTCGTTTCCGGCGTGAGCACCGTGATCTCCGCCGCGCCGAGATCGGCGAGATCGACGAGCGCGAGATCCTGCTCCGTCTGCACGACGAGCACCCGTCGTGGGTCTTTACCGGCGACGGTGAGCTCGGACGTGAACGTGAAGCTCTTCGGGCTTCCGCCGAAGCTCCGAATCGATTTCGTGTAGACCTCCTCGTTTTCGAGATCGATGAGGATGAGCTCGTTCGGGTTCTGGACGACGCCCTCGCCCGCATAGACGATCGCCCAGCGTCCCTCGGGGTCGAGGTAGAGCCCGGCGAAGGGGTCGTCGAGCGGGTACGTCTTCTCGATGCGCGGCTCGGGCGACGTTGCGATGACCGTCAGGCTCGGCGACTCGTCGCCCGCGTTCAGGCGCGGCTGCTTGCCCTTCGACAGCACGAGCAGGCGGTCGCGCTTGGGCGACGGGACGGCGGTGACGATGTCCCTGCCGACGGGCAGCACCGTGCTCCGGAGGCCGAGATGGCTCGGCGATTCGAGCATGATGACGCGGTCGAGCGCGGGATCGAGCACCGCGACGGCCGTCTGGAGCCCGACTGCGGCGGCGGGCTCGAAGGGCTTGTCCCAACCCTCGGGCCGCCCGCCGCACCCGAGCGCGACGATCCCCAAGAACCAATGGCTTCGCTTCATGATGCTGTTCACTCCACGACTCGGCCGGCGAGCTCGAAGCCCGTCAGCGTCTTGTAGCGGCCGTCCTCGACGTTCACGAACGTGATGCGGCCCTCGGGGTGGGCCTGCGCGACGAACGCCTTTCCCGCGAGCGGCACGATGCCGGCCGCGAGCGGCGGGCTCGGCAGCGTGACGAACGTCTCCTCGAAGTCGCCGAGGTGCACGACGTACGCGCCGAACCGCCCGAGCGTGAGATCGCGCGTCGCCACGACCGCGCTCGCGCCATCCGGCGAAAACGCAACCGACATGGGCGCAGCGTCGGTCGCGACGATCTTGGGCGCGCGGTTCGCGGCCGCCGAGATCAGACTGAAGGCGCCGCGCTTGGTGCTCGCGGCGTCCGTGCTCTGAAAAGCGATGCCGTGCGTGCCCGCGGGCGAAGCGAACACGGCGCGCACGGGCGCTTTGAGATCGAGCGCGCGCGGCGCGAAGGATTCGAAGGCGTCGTCGCTCGTGAGGAGCGCGAGGTACGGATTCGGTTCGGCGTTCGAGTAGAGCAGCGCGAGCTCTCCGCCCGGAGAAATCGAGACGCTGCGCGCGACGACGTTCGGCACCGTGGCGCGCCGGAACGACGAGGGTTCTCCGACGGGCACGGGGATCACGACGAGCGTCGTCTCGGTCGAGCTCGTCGAGCCGGTAACGGCGAACGCCACGCTGCCGTCCGCGGAGAGGTCGAGATCGCTCACGAAATCGCCGAGATCCACGGCGCGACGCGCGCCCGTCGCCGTCTCGACGACGCCGAGCTCCCTCGAACCGTCGAGCCGGACG